>JBASTK010000041.1:0-3146 GCA_049274855.1 Candidatus Sungiibacteriota bacterium
GTTCTCGCCTTTTACAGCCGAGCCAATTTGAAGTCCATAAGGCATACCATAAATCCGAGCCGGTTCTTTACATGCCGGGCATACGATCGGTGTTTTCATAGTTCAATAATGAAGTTATGACGAATAACGCGACCTAACTAAAGTATACTTGAGTCCTAAATTTATGGAGCCGCATTCGCGGGCGCAAAATCCTGCGCAGGAACACGTGAGGGCGTGCCGGCGGGTGGGGGGCACCGCCACGCCCGAGCGTCCTGCGAGCGTCAGCGAGCCAGATTGTCCTTCTCAAAAATAGGTTCGCACAAAATGTATGCAGAAACTCATCATCGCGTCGAAGAATCCGGTGAAGATTGCGGCGGTTAAAAACGGCTTTGAGAAAATGTTTCCTGCGGAAACATTTTTGCTTGACGGCGTATCCGTGCTGTCCGGCGTGGCTGATCAGCCAATGAGTGACGCCGAAACGCTGGAAGGCGCGTGGAATCGGTGCCATCGCGCGTGCGATGCCGTACCCAATGCCGACTTCTGGATCGGCATTGAGGGTGGAGTGGAGGATAAACCCCCACACCTATATCATAGGTGTGGGGGTAAAGCAGGAGAGCTGGAAGCATTCGCGTGGGTCGTGATCAAATCCCGCGAGGGCAAAATCGGCAAGGGTAGGAGCAGTGCTTTTTTCCTCCCGCAAAAAGTCGCGAAGCTGATACGCCAAGGCAAGGAACTGGGCGAGGCGGATGATATGGTTTTCAAACGCACCAATTCCAAACAAGAAAACGGCGCTGTGGGTCTGCTCACACACAACGCCATTGACCGCACACATTATTACACCGACGCCGTCATCCTCGCCCTCATCCCGTTTATGAATAAACAACTCTATACGCAATGAAACCATCTCTTATGCGAAACATAACAAGGGGTACAGCACACTGGTGTTTCGCATTGGTGAATAATAAATTAGCAGAAATACACTTTTATAAAACAAAAAACGGCAAGCCCAAAATCTGGGCGCATGCTTATGTACACAGAAATAAATTCAAAACCAAACATGAACAACACTTGATAGATGCGGATACAAAACGAGTAAAACTTGTGTACAGAAATAAAAAATATCATAAGAAGACAGAGAGCCGACCGTCTACTTATGGTCTATAAAAACATCATGCCGCGCATTATCCTTGCCTCCGCGTCTCCGCAGAGGAAAAATCTTTTTGCCGCGCTCAATCTGCCGTTTGAAATTATTCCTGCGGATATTGATGAAGCGGCAATCCGCGATCCTGACCCGAAGAAACAGGCGCTTTTGATTGCACGCGCCAAATGCGATGCCGTGGCGCGGCGCGAGCAGGGGATTATCATTGCCGCGGATACCTTTTGCGTGTACGCGGGAAAAATCTTGGAAAAACCGCGCGATCAAGAAGAAGCTGCGGCAATGCTCCACGCGCTCTCGGGCAATACGGCGATTGCGTACACTGGATTGTGCTATCTTGACGCCGAGCACGGCATTCACGAATCCGCAATCACACAAACAGAATTTACCTTCCGCGAATTAAGCACAGATGAAATCGCGCGGTATGTAGAGATACTTCCCGTCACGACTTGGTCTGCCGCGTTCTCGCCCGCGTATCCGTACGGCATGACGCTCGTGAGCCGCATCAACGGCTCTTTCACCGGCTTCACGCACGGCCTGCCGATGGAGCTCCTCATCCCGCTCCTCCGCCGAAGCGGCATTGCCGTGCAGCCATAGAAAAAATCAGATCGTCCTTGACCTCTTAATAAAACAGCGCTACTATCACAATATGCCCACACTCACCATCCCGAGAGAACTCGCGAAAAGCGGCGAACTCATCCTTATCCCTCGCAAAGAATACAACGAGCTTCTTCATCTGCGCATCAGTAATGTGCGAGAAGTGGATATGACGCTTGCGCAAAAACGCGCCCTCGTCCGCGCAAGAAAGAACCTCGCCGCGGGAAAATTCCTCACGCCTCATGAACTTAGGCAAAAACTGGCGCGTCAAGATTGACGCGTCGGTGTACAAAGTACTCCGCCGCTTCCCCAAAGCGGACGCCGAAAGAATTCTCCTTATTATAGAGGATCCTTCTTTTAATCCGTACGAGGGTGATATTGAAAAGATAAAAGGAGAAGAGCACTTGTGGCGCAGAAGAATCGGCGCTTATCGGATTTTCTTTGAGATATACCAGCACGAATCCGTTGTACATATTTTTCGGGCAGAGCGGCGCACTTCGCATACGTATTAACCCCCTATAGCTTAGTGGAAAAGCAGTTGGCTCTTAACCAATTGATCCAGGTCCGATTCCTGGTGGGGGGATAGCAGAAAAGAGGTTGGCAGCACCTGTTCTTGACTGACACAGACAATCTGCGTTTTTCCGCTTTGCTCGATACGATATTGCACGCGATAGGATAGAGAGGAAATTATTTTTGTTCGTTTGGTTTTGGAGCATGTTTATCAATGTCGTCCTTGTTCATTCCAAAATCTGTTAGACACAAATTACGGATATGTATTGCCCCCACTCGCCTGAGTATTCCCATAGTCGTCCCCTTCTCAAAGGCAAACTTTTTAAGTTTATCTTCAAATTCTGAAGGAAGTGAAAACATATCAAAGGTCTTGAATATATGCTTTTGAACCTCATAAGGATTTGACCCTCTTTTTTCTTCGCATATTTTCATTAACTCGTCTTTGTTTGTTTCAATATATTCTTTCAATCCGCTCTCTATCAACCACTGTTCGCCAATAGGCTTCAGATCAATTGGAGAGCCTGATCCAAAAGCAGGTGCAGAAGTGTTTGCGTTATCAGTAGAAACCTTCAGATCATTTAAGGTTTCCTTCACCCACGACATAGATGTTTCTATGGCAGTAAAGCGAGCACTAGAGTACCACGCAATCCCAATCAGGGCACCCATTATTCCAAGAAAATATGGCCAGTCGATAGTGATATTCATGGTATAGAAGTTAGCCAAAAAGTTCTCTATTCGTAGCATACCACACCCAGTAGATCAAGGTTTTCCCCAAGCGAGAGTAAAGAGACCGTATTATGTCGCTACGGGATAGGTGTAGAGTTATCCACAATTACTTATTTTCGTAGTCGTTAGGGGCGGTCGTTCCTGACCGCCCTTTTTTATCCCCACACCTATACATAGG
>JBASTK010000042.1:0-7827 GCA_049274855.1 Candidatus Sungiibacteriota bacterium
CTTTTCACCCTTGCCCGCATCTCGCCTCCGGCGAGATCGCGGACTCACGCTGACTTCATACACGCGGACATACGCAGACGCTTTTATTCGGCGTCCGCGTATATCTGCGTCAAGTCCGCGTCTGTCCGCGGTCTTGTCGGAGACAAGACGATGGCGGTATGGTCTCTGTGACACTATCCCGCTCCGACTTGAGTCGGAGGACGGCCGTTAGCCGTTATCGCTTGTCCCGATAAATCGGAACTGGTGCTCGGACTTTCCTCCCCCGTCTTAACGACAAAGGCGATCATCTGATGAAGAGAACTAGACAAGAGTATATCGCACTCCGTAAAAAATATCAAATCGCAAAGGATGACTGCACCGCATTATCATCAAGCGCGGCATTCACTTGCGCGTCAGCTCCCCTATTTTTTTCGCGAGGAATATGCGTAAATGAAACACTCGCAAAATCCATTTTCAGATTCCATATCTTGATAAAAAATGGGAAGAGCCGTTCTTGTTCAATCTTATATTGACCATTGAGCTGACGACAAATAAGCTGGCTGTCCATCCGCATATCAACCGCCGTATCTTTTGCTTTTTTGCCGCCGAGCATTGCCTTTGCTTTTTGCAAAGCAAAAACCACCGCCTGATATTCTGCTTCGTTATTCGTCCCTATGCCAATCGCCTTGCCCAAGCTCCTAATGGTATGTCCGTCGGCATCTTGTATAACAATACCGATTGCAGACGGCCCAGGATTGCCGCGCGATCCGCCGTCGGTATAGATGATTATTTTTTCTTTTTGACTCATATGCTTAACGCTTCTATGCCAGGTAATTTCTTGCCAGCGAGGAACGCGAGCATCGCTCCCCCGCCGGTAGAAATATGTCTAAATCCGCTTGTAAGATGATGGCGCGAAAGAAATGCGGCAGTATCGCCGCCGCCGACCACAGTAAATCCTTTATTTTTTCTCATAGCGTCCGCGATTGCTTTAGTCCCCTTGGCATACGCCGACACCTCGGCATATCCCATAGGCCCGTTCCAGACAATGGTCTTGGCATCACCGATGATCGCGCCAAAAATCTTCCGACTCGCTGGCCCAATATCAACAATATATTCGTCAGCGCCAACGCTATCTGCCGACCGAATATGCCGTGCGGCGGCGCTATGCAATGCGTCTGCGGCAAGTACATCCATCGGAAGCGCTAATTTCTTATGCTTTAATAAAATACCGACATTTTTTACATCGTTCTCAGCAAGCGATCTGCCGATATTTTTCCCCGCCGCCGCAAAAAGCGTATTAGCAAGAGCACCGCCAACAAGTACCCTGTCCGCATCGCGTAGAAATCGCCGCATCAAAGGAAGT
Source organism: Candidatus Sungiibacteriota bacterium (assembly GCA_049274855.1). GTDB lineage: Bacteria > Patescibacteriota > Minisyncoccia > Sungbacterales > HO2-52-23 > 2-02-FULL-52-23. The sequence continues at coordinate 1,343 of JBASTK010000042.1, forward strand.
TTTGTCTCTATCTTCACGCCTCCGAATACGGCAATGAACGGACGCGCGGGATTCTTCATCACGCACTCAAGCGCTGTAATCTCTGCCGATAGATGCAGTCCGGCATACGCCGGCATCAAACGAGGCAGAGCAACCATAGAGCAATGCGCCCGATGGCAATTAGCAAACGCTTCATTAATATAAATCTCCCCCCAACGCGCAATGGCACGGGCAAACGCTGGATCATTTTTTTCTTCACCCTGCCAGAAACGGAGGTTCTCAAACAAAAGGATATCCTTACTCTCGCGATATTTTTGGAATACGCGCTCTGAAAAAGGATCCTCTATAAACTGCACGCGGCGGCCGAGGGTATCCGCCAAAAATAGACCGATCGGTGCCAAACTCATTTGCGAATTGGTCTTGCCTCCGGGCCTCCCTCGATGCGCGATAATGCGAATCCGCGCGCCTCTTTGCGCCAGCAGGCGCAAGGTCGGCAAAAACGCATTGATCCGAAAATCATCCTGTATCCTGCCGCCCGCAATCGCAATATCGCAATCCGCACGCAAAATAAGCGGCGTCCCTTTTATAATCAGCGCATCTTTAAGCAAGCGCATAATATATCCAGCATAGCGCATTTATGTTATAATGTCATCTGTATGGAACAATTATCATCAGAATTAAAACATATCATTATTGTCGGCGCAGGGTTTGCCGGCATCAACACCGCGCTCGTCCTCGCCGCACAATTTCCCGCCCTCAAAAAAGAGGGGTATGACATTATTCTTATTGACCGCCACCATCATCATCTCTACACGCCCGCGCTCTACGAAATCGCAGCAATCCCCGCGGAATATCTCAATGATCAATCGCTTGTCTCCTCTATTCTTATACCTTTGCACAATATCATCCGAGGAAAACCCGTCTGTCTCATCACCGATGAACTCATCAGGCACGATGATCAAACACGCACTATCACGCTTCGCAAAAACGGCATACTCCCTTATGCGTATCTTGTCATAGCGCTCGGCACCGAGACAAATTATTTTAATATCCCTGGATTGCAAGCGCATAGTGTTCCGCTCAAAACCTCCGACGATGCCGTATTACTCCGCAACACCATAGAATCTATTTTCAAAAAAAAATCTTCGCTGGCGATTATGGTCGGCGGCGGCGGCGCATCCGGCGTGGAGGTAATCGCAGAGCTCGTTAACTTCGTCTGCCTCATCAAAGAAAAAGTCATGCCTGATCGCGGTATATGCGATGTATCATTTACCCTTGCGGAAGCATCAGACGATATTCTTCCGGGATTTCATCCGTGGATTGTCGCGCGCGCACACCAACGACTGCAGCAGCTCGGCGTCAGCATTAAAACGGGTGTTGCCATCGCATCGCGCGATCCTACAACAGTATCATTTGCCGACGGCACATCACACCCCTGCGACATCCTCGTCTGGACCGGCGGCGTCAAAGGCACTGCTATCCTTGCCAATCTCAATCTACCGCTATCTCCCAAAAGCACGCTCATTGTAGACAATACTCTGCGGACAGACAGCGAAAAAAACAATGGCACTATTTTTGCCGTCGGCGATTCAGCGTGGCTCCTGCATCCCGAGACACAAAAACCGCTCCCATGGAATGTGCAGGTTGCTGAGCGCGAAGGCAGGCACGCAGGACACGAGATCCTCCGCGCGATACAAGGGCGCACGGCGCGGCAGTTCCAGCCGCGCCGCCGCTACCCCTTCATCCTCGCTGTCGGGAAAAAATATGCTCTCGCGGATCTTGTCTACTTCCGATTCGGCGGACTACTCGGCTGGTGCGCAAAACAACTGGTAGAAATGCACTATTTTCTTTTCCTCATGCCGTGGCCGCGCGGCTTCGCCCTCTGGTGGAAAAATAGCAAAATATACCAATCCAACGACTAAGCATCCCGCCGCCGATATTGCGGTTCGTTGAGCGCATGATACTTTTGAGACAATGTCCCGCGCGTTAATCCCCGTTCAGCGCTTCGCCGCAACCGCACGACTGACTATTTCACCAAACTCTTCCGCATTCAAGCTCGCCCCGCCGACGAGCGCGCCATCCATATGCCCCACGGCCATGACGGTCGCAATATTTTCTGGTGTTACGGATCCGCCGTAGACAATGCGGACTTTTTTTGCCGCGGCGGCGTCAAAAATCGCCGCAATCGCTTTCTCAATCGTAAGCCGCGCGCGAAACATCCGTTCCGGCGTATCAGCGCCCGTACTCTGCGCCGTCGTGGAAATCGCCCATACCGGCTCATAGGCGACGACAAGATTTTTCAATAATTCTTTTTTTATGCCCGCGAGCGCCGAATGCACCTGATCCGAGACCACCAATGGAATATCCCCCGCCCCTGCCTCCTGCTCGCCGACACAGAGAATCGCGCAAAAGCCGTGCGCCAACGCCGTACGAACTTTTTGATTTATTGCCTCATCAGTTTCACCCAAGCGAATCCGCCGCTCGGAGTGACCGATGATGACAAAACGAACATTGAGGGATTTTAACACACGCCACGACACCCCACCGGTCAAAGACGCATCTCTCTCTTCCGCCATATCCTGCGCGCCCAGCAAAGATTTTTTTAATACCGCGGCGACCGACATCAAAAAAGGCAATGGGGGCGCTATCACCACATCAGCGCCCGGCGGCGATGATAATTCTTTTTCAATATCCGCCGCCAGCTCCGCCGCCTCATCCGCCGTATCCGGATGCATCTTCCAATTCGCAATAATAAGTTTTCTCATACTTTTATTTTTCTTAAAAACGCGGCTGCGTCTTCTGGCGCTATCGCGGATATTTCAATGCCGGTGCCGATTTCAAATCCTGCCCAAATCGCGGTTTTCGGCATAATTTCCAAATGCCAATGATAATGGCTCGCTTTTTCGGCAAGCGGCGCGGGCGCCGTATGGATAAAAAAGTTAAAATCAGGATTGCCAATGCCATGAAAAAGTTTGGCAAGCGAAATACGCAAAGCATCAGCGAGCGAGGCGCGCTCCTCAGCAACCGCTTCTTCAAAACGCGCACGATGTTTTTTTGGAAAAATCCGCATCTCAAATGCGGTCTTTGAAGCGTAGGGCGCTATCACAACGCAGTGATCATTTTCATAAATCACCCGCTTATCCTCTTTTAACTCATAGCCAACCATCGCGCAATGCACGCAAGTATGGTGCGAACGAAAATATTCTGCGGATCCGCGGACGCTTCGGGCAACATCCGGCGGGACAACCGGAAGCGCTATCATCTGCGAATGCGGGTGGCTTATAGATGCTCCTGCCGCACGACCATGATTATGAAAAACAGAAATGTATTTAATACACTTATCCTGATGCATCGCAACCGCGCGCTCCTGATAACTGCGGATGATCTGACACACCTCATCATGACTCATCAGCGCAATAGAACGGGTATGATCACGCGTCACAATAACTTCATGAAATCCCGCTCCCTGTGTCCACTGGTACGGACCGACATTATAGAATACCGCGCACTGGCCCGTTCCAAATGCTGGATATTTATTGGGAATCGCCTGCACCCACCACAACCCGCCGCTTGCAGTACTCCCATCACGGGCATACGTAAGCAGGGCATCGCTATGCAATGTTTCAAATGGACAAATAGATTTGGGCTGGCTAAATCGCGCTTGTTTTTTTTCAATAAACGCATGCGGACGCTTTGCTCTGGCGGTTGCAATAGCAACCCAGTCGCCAGAAACAATGTCCTGCCGCAATTCTGACGGCGATGCGGATTTTTTCACTACGCGAGTCATATTTCAATCGTTAACTATTACGCTCCGCGCCGCGGCGATAGAAACCGCACATACGATTCCATCGCACCCGTGCAAGCTCTATCAAAGTCGTGCCATACGCGCCAATGCCGACTTTGGAATCCGGCGGATTGATCCACCGCACCGGCATTTCTTTTATCCTGAAACCGCCAATTTTTGCAATCGCCAATATCTCAAAATCAAATCCCCATCCCGTAAGGGTCTGCCGAAGGAATACATAGTCAGCCGCGCGACGGGTGAACGCTTTGAAGCCCCTTTGGGAATCATGAATTTCCCAAATGCCCGCGCCGATCCGAATGACATATTTTGATAATTTGCCAAGTATGCGCCGGTACCACTGCGCCTGCTCTTCTATTACTGCGCCCGCAACCTCAATGGATCCGATCACGACATCCATGCATACGCCGTCCTCTAATCCTGCTCTACACAAAAGCGGCAAAAACGCATCAAACTGCTCGGGCGACACAGAATTGTCCGCATCCGCAAATATCCTTATCTCACCCTTGGCTAAACGCATCCCCTCTCGCACCGCCCAGCCCTTGCCTTTATTTTCCAAATTAAGCAGGCGAAGCGCAGAGAATTGTTTTTGCATATCCCTGACAATATCAGCGGTACGATCGCGCGATGCCGAATTGGACACGATAATTTCATAGCCGCCGGTAAAATTCTTGGCGCGCAAATACGCCTCAACATCATGGATAGTTTTCTCTATCCGTTTTTCTTCATTGTAGGCAGGAATAATCCACGAGAGATACATAAGAAAAATTCAAAATCCAAATGTCAAATCAAATCCAAAACCCAAAAATGCTTTTTGGATTTTGACCTTTGTCATTGATTTGTCATTTGGATTTTGTCATTTTGATTTCTATCCAGATACGACTGCAGTATAATCGCCGCGGACGACGCATCAATATCGCCGCCTCGCATGCCCGCATCATACGCCATACGGCTCGTCAGCATTTCATTCTCAAAATAAATCGGCGGGGTAACTGCTTTTGCGAGGTCTGCCGCAAATTGCCGCACCTCTTCCGTTTCATCGGTCTCTTTGCCGTCCAATCCAATAGGCAATCCCATTACGATCGCCTCAATGCCGTCATCGCATATCTTTCTCAACGCGGCAATCGCGTCTTTCCGCACGCGATACTCAATCGTCCGCAGAGGAAACGCAATCATGCCGTTCTCATCCGACCGCGCCACCCCGATCCGCCGCGCCCCATAATCAATCCCCACATACCTCATTCCGTTAATTATACTATACCCGCAAAAAAACACAAAGACCCGATATGCCTCACATGCACCATTTCACGCCCTGCATCAATAGTATCATTTTCATACGATCGTATGAAAATGATACTATTGATTACAGCGCCCCGACATGAATCGTCCCTTGTTTCGTCACCGAAAAAATATGGACATGCCCAAGAAGATCCCGATCGCGAAGCGCATGCATAAAATCTTCATCAATCATTCCTTTTGCTACCCACACGCTTTTTTGGATCATTTCACAACCCATTTCTATAAGGCACAAGCGTACCCAGTCGCGTTTCCTTCGTTCCCGTTCCGGGATATCATACGCCACAATAGTAATGCCGTTACCATGCGGCTTTATAAAAGTGGCGTTCGCTTTTGAAAACGGATCCCCACGGGTTGCTTGATACTGCTTAGCCCTCTCTGTCCCGCGTTGCGTAAGCGCCCAAGACCCATGCGCTTTTGCCTTTTTGGCAATCAAGCCCTGGCGCTTAAGGTACTGAAGCGTACGTTGGAACTGCCGTCGATCGCGATACAAATCCGCCCAGCTATCCTTAAACCAAAGCCATTCATAGGTAAGGGGTTGAGAAAACTGCCGCCGCGCTTTTGCAGGCGTTGCAAAAAGAATGTCCGCAATTTCCAGCAATCCTTCCGCTTGAAATTGCAACGCCATCAATGCAAGTTCAACAAACTTCGCCATACCTCAAAAGTATCATTTTCATACGATCGTATCAATATGATTGTTTGGGGATAAGTGCTCTTGAGCATCTGGGCGGTGTCGTAAAAAATCGTCTCGGGCAAAATAAAATCCCGCATGTCATATTGACCATGCGGGACAAAAAATAATCAGCTATGCGGCAATGTGATTACTGACATCAATGAGCCAACGACAAGAATCATCGTGGTAAGGATAATCAGCCGCATTAAGCAACATATCTCCGTTGCTGTAAATACCGGGGTAACAATGACGACCGCGCCGTGGGTCAATCCACGAAGGATCAGCGATGCATATGGTTCGCCTTCCATCAGCCCTAGGATATGTACGCTTAAATGCGTTACGCCACTGACCCTCAGGAATCCTACCATATGATTGGAGTTTTTCTATCACCCCACTCAATGGCTCATCGATAGTACCAAGCGGTACCAACTTAAACTGACGAGTCTGTACACCGGATACTTTCTTACCGATATGTCTCCATGGCATCACTGCGGTATGCTCATAGATGAGAAATGTCCTATTCATAGGATCATTCTCCTGCGCATCACCGTCAATCGTAAGTTCAAACACTTCGCCGTCTGTCGGATAAGGCATGACTTTTCCTCCCTATTGCCGCCATAACCATAAAAAGGACTGCTCATAAATTCCGTTCTGAAGTGCAACTGATTTCGGTACGATGGAGGAATGAAAAACAAAAGAGGATATACGCATCTTGATCAGGCCAAACGAGATCGC
>JBASTK010000043.1:0-10251 GCA_049274855.1 Candidatus Sungiibacteriota bacterium
GCGTTTAGAATTTAGAAATTTGAATTTGTTTGTAATTTGGCGTTTGTAATTTGTGGTTTATCTGTAACATGTATACTCCGAATCAAAGACAAAATTTTTATGGCAGAGGAAATGCGGGGGCGTATCCAAAGCGGCCGCTCCATAGTTTTCAGGATTTGGAAGTGTACCAGAAGGCGCTGGAATGCTCGGTGCTGGTGGGAAAGAAAATAGATAAATTCATCGGTAGCGGGATAGTGTCAGACATGGTGGTAAAAAATATGCTGCATTGCGCGTTGGGTATCCCGCATCAAGTAGCGGAAGCGCACTCGCTTCGGTTTGGCGATCACACGGCGGGGATTGCGGCGATTGAACGCGCGATGCTGGGTTGTAATAAGATGGTGGTATATCTGGAGCAGTTTCGCGATATTTGCGAGAGCGGTGTTGAGTGGGAGTTTTTTGACGATACGATTAAGAAATATCTGTATGTGCGGCGTAAGATGCTGCGTTTGGAGCAGGCGTGGAAGAAGTTTATGCCGGAGTATAAGGAAAAGTGATGCGGGAATCAATAGCCGTGATCACAATGTAGTCCGGAGGTTGAAATTACCCTCTCTATGCGCTACGATGTATGAAATCTCAATATTAAATATCTAAATATTAAAAGATTTATGATGACATATCTTTCGTACGGGGTTAAGGTACCGCTTTATCTACTCGCCGCGTTTCTGCCGCTTTTTTTCCTGCCTCTGCCGTGGGGCGGTGATTTCGGGCGTGAACTTGTTTTTTCTGCCTTAGTGGTGATTGCGGTGATTGCGTGGCTCGCGCGCGCGCTTGCGGCAGGCGAATTTCGCTATGTGCATTCGCCGATCCTCTATGCCGCCGGAGCCATGTCGCTCGCGCTCGCGGCGAGCGCCGTGCTATCGCACGCGCCTTATGTCGCGGTGTTTTTTGCGGATGCGGCGGCGGAGCGGCTATCATGGCTTATCACCGGCGTCTTGCTGATGATTGCGGCTTCCTCGGCATTTACGAGGCGGGAAGAGGCGGGAACCGCGCTTTTTATTCTTATTTTTGCCGGCGCCGCGTCTGCCGCGATCGCGGCGGTACAGATGATTTTTAGCATCTCGCTGTTTCAAATGCTCGGGGCAGGGAGTGGCGCTGATGCCAACGCTATTGGCACGGTCAACGGCCTCGCGCTCTTTTTTGCGGCGCTCGGGATGATGACCGCGGGGCTTCTGCTGTCGCCTTCAGCCAGCGCATGGAAGAAATGGGTGCGATGGACGCTTTGCGCCGCGGGCATCTTATTCCTTCTGAACATCGTGCTGATCAATTTTCTGTCGGCGTGGATCGCGATACTTGGCGCATCGGTTTTGCTATTTGGATTGCTGCTTATAGAGAGAAGCGCTCCCGAAATCGCCCGCCCTTTGGGTGCAAGTTCCCGCGGGGACACGGGTCAAGGAACAAGCTCTCAACAAATGGCAACATCGGCAGCGGGACACGGCAGCGGGACACGGGGACACGGTATCACAGGAACGGGTATCATGCATTCAACAGCGGGCAACTTCGGCAGCGGGACACGGTATTGGGTTGTGATAGGGCTTATTATATTTTTTCTCTTGATGATTATGACGCGCGGCTCCCTAGCATCATTCTTGGGCATGGACTTCCCCGCAGAGGTGTCGCCGTCGCTCTCGGCAACGCTCTCCATTGCCGGATCTGTGTTTAAGGAGGGACCGGTGCGAGTGTTTTTTGGCTCTGGTCCCGGGACATTTGGGCTTCTTTGGGAAAAATATAAAGATCCATCCATTAACCAGACAATTTTTTGGGGTACGCGATTTATTGCCGGACAATCGTGGATTGCAACACTTTTGCCGACTGCGGGATTGATTGGGTTTGCGTCGGTGCTGGTATTTTTGGGTGTTGCGCTCATCACATTTCTGCGGGCGATGATTACCGGACGGCGTGTCCCGCTGCTGACATTGCGTTCTGTTGAAGCAAAGTCCCTCGAGGGACATGCGGTGAAAACGCCGGACAACATCGGCATCAGCGTGTTTCTTGGATTTGCGGTTTTACTGATTGCCGCCTTCTTATATCCTGCGAACTCCTCGCTCATATTGCTCCTCTTTTTTTCTGCCGGTATTTTATCGCTTGCGCTTGCACCGCGTCATTCCGAAGACGCGATTGGAGATACTGCGGATAGAGATCCTTATGAAGTTCCACTTCGTAAGGAATCGGTATTCGGTATTGCGGCAGAGGCGTCTTCTGTTGCTATTGAGGATAATCCTCAATATGGAGGATTAGCCTCAATAGAGCGTGAGCGCCAGGGAGAGGCAGTTTTTTTTGCCATGTCTCCGGAGCCCGCGCCGGCGCCATTTTGGAGTGTGCGCGCCAGAGTTATTAGATTTGCAACGCCGTGGAGTATTTTTGCGTCATCTTTGGTGATTATATTTTTTATCGCGATTGGAGCCGCGGCGCTGTATGAGAATATCAATCGCGCGTCTGCGGCGCGCGCAGTGTTTGATGGAATTGCGGCGGCAAATAAGGGCGATATTGACAGGGCGATAGCAGACATTGGCCGCGCGGTTGCGAGAGAGCCGCGTGATTTCCATATTTTGCAGGTGCTCGTGCAGGCGCGTGCCGCGAAGATACAGCAGTTGATTGCGCGCGCCGCCGGGGGGCAAAATGTTCAGCAGGAGTTTCAGAGCGCGGTGTCGCTCGCGATTCAGGACTCTCAGCGTCTTGTGCAAATATATCCGGATGAGCCGGAGGTATGGCGCATACAAGGGGGATTATATGAGTCAATCATTCCGTATATCCAGGGTTCCGAACGATTTGCCGTTACTGCGTACCAGAAAGCGATTGAACGGGGTCCAGTCAATCCTGCGGTGTTCGTGGAATGGGGGCGCGCGGGATTGGTTTTCACTGAAAGGATTTTGGCGTTAGAAAATCAGGCGAAGGGTAAAGATCGCGATGATCTTGCGGCGGCGCGCAAACAAAACCTTGAGCAGATCGCGGCTATTTTTCAGCGCGCAATTCAAGTGAAGCAGGATTATGCGCCCGCGCATTTTCTCCTGGCGCAGACCGCGATTCGTCTCGGCAATATGGACGCGGCAATTCAGAGCGTGGAAAATGCAAAAGCCGCAGCACCCTTTGATATCGGCGTTGCATTCCAGCTGGGACTTCTCTACTATCAAAAACAAGATTTTGACCTGGCGCAGGCGGAATTTGAACGCGCGATCTCAATGAATGAGAATTATTCCAACGCGCGTTATTTTCTCGCTTTGATTTATGACAAAAAGGGCGATAAGGCGCGCGCGCTTGAGCAGTTTACTAAAATTGGCGCGGTCAATCCGGACAATCAGGAAGTAAAACGAATTATAGAAAATCTCACGGCAGGCAAGACGGCGCTGGATGGTATCGTGCCGCCTTTGCCTCCGCCGGAAAAAAGAAATGATGCGCCGGTAAAAGAAGCGGTACAAAAGAAATGACCAGAACTCTATGCGTGGATTGCAGAGGATGAATTTCCTCCAAAATGAAATCGCAAGCGTGCATATCGCCGCGCTCATTTTGGGCGCGGCGGGGCTCGCGAGCCGTATCCTCGGCATGGTGCGCGATCGCCTGCTTGCCGCGCATTTTGGCGCCGGAAGGGAGCTTGATATCTACAATGCGGCGTTCAATATCCCGGACTTTATGGCAACGCTTTTTCTTCTCGGAGGGGCGACCGCCGCGATTTTGCCGATGTTTCAGGAGTACGCGGGACGGGATCGCATAAAAGCGCGGCAATTTATTGCTGCGCTGGCTGTGCTCTTTTTGATAGGCAGTACTGCGGCCGCTTTGGCGGCGTTTTTTGTAGCACCCTTTGCGATGCGGTTTATTGTCCCGGGTTTCTCTCCCGCGGATCAGGCGTCCACACTCACGCTTACTCGTATGATGCTTTTAGCGCCTGTTCTGCTCGGGCTTTCGGGTATTTTTTCAGTGGTGGTGCAGTCCTCCAAGCGTTTTTTTATTTATGCGCTGGCGCCTATTTTTTATAATCTTGGTATTATACTGGGCATTATCGTGCTGGCGCCAGTCATGGGGATTGCAGGCGTTGCCGTGGGTGTCGTGATTGGCGCCGCGCTCCATATGGGATTGCAGGCGGGGAGCGCGATAACTCTTGGACCAGGACTTGTGCGGGATTTTTTCCAGACCATTGGCAATATGCGCGAGCGGCTGGTAATGCTCGGCGGAGATGTTGCGGGCGTTGTACTCATCGCGGGTCCCCGAGTGCTTGCGGTGTCGCTTGCGCAGTTGACGCTTGTGGCGCTGGACGCGATCGGCTCTACCCTGGCGCCCGGAAGCGTGGCAATGCTTGGATTTGCCCAGAATCTGTACTTTGTTCCGGTGGGGATTTTTGGCGTGAGTTACGCGACAGCAATTTTTCCGCGGCTGGTGAGCGCCGCCGCAAGCCGCGAGAATGGAGATTTTTTTCGGGAACTTGCCGGCGGCATCAGAAGTATTTTATTCTGGGTCGCGCCCGCCGCAGCACTTTGTATTGTTTTGCGGGCGCACATTGTCCGCGTCGCATTGGGGGCGGGCGCATTTTCATGGGAGGATACCCGTATTGTCGCGGCGGTGCTTGCGGCACTCGCTCTTGCGATGATTGCGGGCTCGGTACAGACGCTTCTTACCCGCGCGTTTTATGCGCTGGGTAACACATGGATACCTTTGGCGGTCAATGCGGCGGCATCGCTGATTTCCATAGCGCTTGCAGTTTTTTTCATCCGTGCGCTTGCGCTCCCGACGCTTTTTGGTCAGTGGATTGTGATGGTTTTTCGCGTTGCTGATATACCGCATCCCGAAGTAGTCGCTATTGGTCTCGGGTTTGCGGCGGGGCTGATCTTTGATGCCGTGATGCTGTATGTGCTGTTGGTGCGTTGTGCACGGAAGCAACTCGGCGGATTTTCTCCGGGCGTCGCGGTGGAGGGAGTAAAGATTATTGGTGCCGCCGTAATCGCAGGCGCTGTCGCGTATCTTGTGCGTGCGAATTTTTCCGATGCACTGCCGCTCATTACATGGACTCGCGTCTTTATAGAAGGTACTGCGGCTGCGGCTGCGGGATTTGCCGCGTATGTGGGCGTGCTCGCGCTTATCGGCAATGAAGATGTGTCGCTCCTGCGCCGTGCGATCGCGCGCCGTCTTTTCTCTCTGCGGATGTTGCCGCCGTATTGGGATGGCGATGAGATAAAATAACATAAGATAAGATAAGATAATTTTTTTCTCTGTCATGCTCGCGGAAGCGGGCATCCAGAAGAAAACCATAGAAGAGAAATGGGAAGAAACTGGATTCCCGTTTACACGGGAATGACAGAAAGTATGATTAACGCTCTAATGGTAGTAATTGAAGCGGGCTATGAACAATATAAGAAACTTTTGTATTTTGGCTCATATTGACCATGGTAAATCCACTTTGGCGGATCGGTTTTTGGAGATGACAGGGAGCGTGGCAGAGCGCAAGATGCGGGCGCAGTATCTTGATCAAATGGAGCTTGAAAAAGAAAAAGGCATTACTATAAAAATGCAGCCCGTCCGTATGCGATACGCACCGCCGATCAACGCGGATCAAGACGCAGATTTACGCGGATTATTATACGAAGACATCACTTATCAGGTACGCGGTGCTGTGTTTAATGTTTACAATGCGCTGGGTGGTTCATTTAAGGAAAGTATTTACCAGAGAGCGCTCGAAGAGGAGTTTGTAAGACGGGGAATTGTTTTTCAAAAGGAAAAGTCCATTCCTGTTGTATATGCTGATAAAAATGTAGGCGTTTATAGGCCGGATTTTGTGATTGATGAAAAAGTCATTGTAGAAATAAAAGCATTACCATTTATTGGAAAACTCGAGCAAAAGCAAGTATGGCATTATTTGAAGGGATCAAAGTATCGGCTTGCTTTATTGATTAACTTTGGTAGTAAAAATCTTCAAATAGAGCGGGTTGTTTATGATAGTATCCGCGATTATCCGCGTCTTGATCCGCATAAATCAGCGTACATATTGAATCTGATAGATACTCCTGGGCATGCAGATTTTTCATATGAAGTATCGCGTGCGCTTGCCGCGGTGGAGGGCGCAATTTTACTGGTGGATGCGACGCAGGGCGTGCAGGCGCAGACGCTCGCCAATCTCCATGCGGCGCGGCACGAGGGGCTTGGGATTATCCCGGTGATTAATAAAATTGATTTGCCGTCGGCGGATGTTAAAAAAACCGAGGAAGAACTCTGTGCGACACTTGGTGTTGCACAGAATGATATTTTGAAAATATCAGCAAAAACAGGGCAGGGGGTGGAGGAGCTCCTTCGCGCTGTGGCGCGTCTTGTGCCGCCGCCAAGAATGAATAATCAATTATCAATGGCTGGTGACCAGCCGCTCCGTGCGCTTATTTTTGATTCCAAATATGATCCGTATCTTGGTGTCGTGGCGCATATACGAATTGTGGAAGGCATATTAAAAAAAGGCGAGCGCATTTTTTTTATGGCAAGCGGCGCGGACGCTGAAGCATTGGAAGTCGGCGTATTTTTACCGGAGCGCAGTGAGGCGGCGGGCTTGTCCGCTGGAGAGATCGGATATGTGGCGACTGGCTTGAAGCAATCTGCGGCAGTTCGCGTCGGCGATACTATTATAAAATCCAAATTTCAAATTTCAAATGTCAAGACCAATGCGGGATTAGAAGAAAAAATCCTGCCATTGGTGGGATACCGCGAGCCGGTGCCGATGGTATTTGCTTCTCTTTTCCTTGAAGATCAGCATGAATATGAGACGCTCCGTAATGCATTGGATAAATTGAAGCTGGAAGACGCGGCGCTCACCTTTGTGCCGGAAGACGCAGGGGCGCTGGGTCGCGGATTTCGTGCAGGATTTCTGGGACTTTTACATATGGAAATCATCGCGGAGCGTATTCAGCGAGAATATGATGTGCGGCTCGTGCTGACGCGTCCATCAGTTGCATTTCGCATGATGATGCGCGCAGGTTCGTCTGCGCAGGCAGGCGGGGAGCCGGTGATGGTGTATTCTGCTTCGCGCCTGCCCCCGGCGCAAGAGATAATTTCTCTCGAGGAGCCGTGGGTGCGGGCGGAAGCAGTTACGCCTGCCGCGTATCTCGGGTCATTAGCAGGTCTTATCAGTGAATCAGGCGGGATGATGGGAGATACCGAGACGCTTGCGAGCGATCGGCTTTTGGTTTCGTTTGAGGCGCCTTTGCGCGAGGTGATTATTGATTTTTATGATAAATTAAAAAGCGTGTCGCACGGATTTGCGTCTTTTTCATATGAGCCGATCGGGTATCGGCCGGGTGATCTCGTGCGGCTGGATATTATTATTGCGGACGAGATACAGCCGTCGTTGAGCGAGATCGTGCCTGCGAAAGAGGCAGAGGTGATCGGCCGCGATAGAATAAAGGCGCTCAAGGCACTCCTTCCGGCGGAATTGTTCGCTATCGCTTTGCAGGCCGCAGTGGGAGGACGGATTATTGCGCGGGAGACGATCGCTGCGGTAAAAAAAGATGTGACGGCGCATATGTACGGCGGCGACCGCACGCGCAAGATGAAGCTGTGGAAGAAGCAGCAGAAAGGAAAAAAGCGATTGAAAGAAACCGGACGGGTAAAAATCCCGCCGGAGATATTTTTCAAGCTCCACCGCCGCGACGGCGTGTAACTGTGGGGATATTTTTATTTATTCGTACAACTTTACGATCGTACAGTTGTACGAATAAATATGAGGATAGCTGTTGGATATGCGTTTGGATGTGCGTTTTACCGCCCGGCCGTGAGGAACAACGGCAGAAGGAGATACGCTACCATAGAGATGGTGGCGATGCTTGCGATGCCGATCCAGATGGCATTAAGTTTTTTGCGTTTAGCGAACATATGCTACTATATTACTTGATATGTGGAAAAAAATCAAAACATCATTGCCGCTGAATATATTGATCGCGGTTGGCATCATTGCCGCCGCAAGCGGGTTGTTCAAGATTGCACGCGAAGTGATTATTTTGCGCAGTGAGTACGCCGCAACAAGAGCACAGATTGAAGTATTGCGGAACGAGAGACCGTTGCTTTCCGCGCGAATCGCGGAGATGGAAACGGCAGAAGCCATTGAGCGGGAGGCAAAAGGAAGATTAAATTTGAAAAAGAAAGGAGAGCAAGTGGTGGTCGTGGTGCCGGAGAAAGCAGTAGAGATCACGATGCCGAACGCATCGTGGTGGTTGCGAGTCAGGGATTTTTTTGGAGGAATGTTTTGACGGGCAGGATTGCCTGTGTTGGCATGGTAATCCAGCGAATATCAGCGTTTCGTTTCCACCATCGCATTTGGCGGCGGGCGTAGTGTAGGGTATCGCGCACGAGGCGCGGGGCAAGTGCCGTGTGCGGGATTTTTTTGGCAATAGTATCCAGTGCGGCGGCATACTCAAAACCGAATTCGCGGATGCGTTTCTCGCTGACTCTATGCCGGAGAAGTTTTTTTGTTTCTGCGATAAGTCCCTGCCGGATCATGCCGCGAACGCGCTTTTCAATCTTACGAGGCCCGGCCTCGTAAGATAGCTTGAGGCCGATCCATAGGGCGTTATACGTAGATTTTCGTTTGAGTTGAGGGACGCGACCGAGTGCCTGCGCGATTTCAATCGCGCGGATGAGACGGCGCGGGTTTTTTTGTTCAATCTCGGCGGCGCGGCGCGGGTCAAGTTTTTTTAGGATGGCGAGCAGTTGTGACGGAGATTTTTTTTCCAGCACGCGGCGAAGCCGCGCGTTGGGTTTTACCGCAGGCAGAGAAAAATTATAGACGAGCGCGTCTATCCAAAACGCGGTGCCGCCCGCAATGATAGGGATACAACCACGCCGCGCGATGTCTGCAATCGCGCGGCGCGCGCGAGCCACAAACTGCGCCGCGGTAAAAACCCGCCGCGGCGACACGATGTCAACGCAATGATGGGGGATGCCATTGTAGATAAACATCATGTCAACAAATTCGTACGATCGTAAGGATTTGTTGACATGATTTTTTTGGACACTTGCAGGATTTTTCCATGCGCCGGGTACTTTGCCGGTGCCGATATCAAGACCGCGATAAATCTGCCGCGAATCCGCGGAGATTATTTCGCCGTTGAATTTTTTGGCGATTCGTACCGCGAGCGCGGATTTTCCCGATGCCGTGGGGCCTACGATGACGATGAGTTTTTGTTTCTTCATGGTTAAAGACTCTTTTGCGCTAAAAATCCCGCATTGCGCGGGGTTTTTGGCGTGGATCCGGCGGGATTTGCACCCGCTTCCCCGTGTGTCAATGACGGGATGTTACTCCATACACTACGGACCCGGATCCACATATTCAAGATAAAGCAAAAAGAACCCTCTTGCAAGGATTCTTTTTGCTGACACACGGAGAAGTCCATAATGTATGAACTCCCATCACTTGGTACAAGTATAGATGAATGGCCGGATAATGTCAAGAGCGAGTTATCCCCATCCATATCTTAGTTTGATTCGCACCGCGAGCTGGGATTTGCCGGATGCGGTGGGCCCGACAATGACGATGAGTTTTTGTATCACACATCTTTTGGTCAATTCGCCCCGATGTACTGGTAGCAGTAGCGGAGACCACAGTCATAACTGCCCGCGTCAAATCCGGGGCATTCGCCCTGGTCAAACGCGCCGGTGGTCTCTTTTGCCCAAATCAGAAATGCACCAGTGCCGGAAAAAGTGAATGTGCCCACAGGATTTGGGTGATTTGAGATGTAGAGATAACTGTCATTTGCGTAACATCCCGATGGCGCACTGACTGCGGTTTGTGGCAGTGTCGGAAGATACGGCGCGAGATCCGCGACCGCCTGCGCCGGCAATGCGGAATAGCTACCGCGCCAGCAGGTGCCGCTTGATTTCAAACAACTCCAGTTAGCGCCACTGCCCCCGGAGAGCGGATATTTGTCGTTCGGGTTATTGCTTCGTGCCAATTCAAGTGCCGTGATGATTTGCTTCACATCCACTTTTTCCCGCGCATTGCGCGCTTTGGAACGCGCGCTGTTGACGCTCGTAAGAACAATAGAAGAAAGCAGTCCGATGATGGAGATCACCACCAGAAGTTCAATGAGCGTAAAACCGGAAGATTTTTTCCTCATAACTTTATGGATTGATGAAATTTGTTTGTGTGGGTGCGGATCCGGGAACGCCGAAGAAAAAGAAAAGTGAGACGACAAAAATGATCCCCGCCGTTATTGATAGCGCATAACTCGCCTGCCGCGCGTCTTTGACTCT
>JBASTK010000044.1:0-1680 GCA_049274855.1 Candidatus Sungiibacteriota bacterium
CGCGCCAACTGCTTGGCGCGCGTGAGGATGAGAAAGGCGGAGCCGTATTTTTGTTTTGCGAAGCAAAGGCAAAAATGGCGAGCCGGGGTCGCGAGAAAATTCCGTCAGGAATTTTACTCGTGACCGAATCCTCCCGCTTCCGAAATGAGCATCCGCGAATGAGGAGGCGGAGCGCGCCAACTGCTTGGCGCGCGTGAGGGTTCGAAGTGAACTGCTTCACTCCGAACGGGAAATTCAGTGAGCCGTCCTCGGCGAGCGTGAAGAATTTCCCCGGCTTGCGCCGAGGAAGCGCAAGAAAAAGCCGGAGCGATGCGCGAGTTTGCCCAAAGGGCAAGGCGAGCGCCGCGAGGCGGGGTCGCGTGAAATTTCCGTCAGGAAATTTACGCGTGACCGAATCCTCCCGCTTCCGAAATATCCAAATTTTAATGCGGGGCAAGGAAAACCGTCATACGGGAAACCGTATCGTGGGTTCGAATCCCACCCCCACCGCACTCATCATAAAAGCCCCGATGCATCGGGGCTTTTATGATGACTTTCATCTGGACTGGGCGGAGAGAGGGGTATCGCGGTATAATAGAACACAGTACATTCGTCGTATTTCAAGCACCTTACACAATCAAATAAATGGGGTGAACGCGCTATGACACGCAAAAAAGCGCTGGTAGTAGGATTTGAGGGATTGCCCGGATGCGGCAAAACCACGGTCATTCAGCTTTTGATACACCCATTGCGCGCAATGGGTCTGCACGCGATTGCCGTGGATATTGATACGAGCATACACGCATCAGCGCTCCGTGCCGTTGCAGACGCCCTTCCCCTGAATAATTTCGTACGGAGTATACTCTTTTGGTCCATGCGCAGACAACAGTATGAAGTCGTCCAAGAACTGCGAGGGCGCATGGATATTATTCTGATGGATCGGACATGGGGAACTGCGTTTGCCGCTGACGGCTATGGCAACGGCATATCAAGGGTAGTTCTGGATTGGGCCGGGAAAAACCTCAATCCGCCGGATATCACTTTTCTTTTTTGCGTTCCGCTCGCGGTGGCACACGCAAGAAAAAAATCGCGCACCATGCAGAATCTCGCGTTTGCCCGCTGCGTAGCGCGCGGATACCGCCTCCTTGCCCGCATACATAGGTGGCAGGTGATTGACGCGACACGGACGCCGGAACAGGTGAAGGAGTATTGCCTTGATATTATCCATGCGGCGCTCGCTAAAAAGCCGTGTCGGGTATAACGAATGGGACGGGCACCAGTCCGTCCCTTTTTAAGTCCGCGAATCCTCGGTTTTCAAAATTCCCCTGCTATGCTATGCTCTGTGCATGGTTGATCAAAAAAGAATCATTGATCTTCGCAATCATAATACTCATAACGGGGAGAGGATGCGCGAATCAGCGCCTCAAAGACGCCACGAGCGGCGTCCGCATGTAGCACCGCCGCCCGCGCCGGACATGCCCCTCGATGAACGCAATACCGCGCTCCTGTCGTGGTCTGCGCACGAGTACGAGCACCGCGAGCGACATCCGTACTGGTGGCTCATACCCGGCGGGGGAGCGCTCGCGCTCGTCGTCCTCGGCATTCTGATCCACAGTTATTTTTTCGTCGCGTTTGTCACCCTCGCCTTTATCGTCGTTCTGATGTATAGCAGAAGACCGCCGCAGGAGATTAATTTTAGCG
>JBASTK010000045.1:0-3173 GCA_049274855.1 Candidatus Sungiibacteriota bacterium
AAGTAAAAGAGGAGTGCGGTCTTGATCTATCGCAGGGATGCATTCTCATCAAAGAAAAAGCCATCGGGCGACCCGATGGACAGACATCAAAATCATTATCATTTTTGTGTACAGCAAAGGATCCTCATGCAGTGATCATGGACGAAAACGACTTTACCGATTATAGATGGGTCAATCTGGATGAATTACGCACGTTACTGCATGTTGGTATTGAGGCAGAGTTTATCAAAGTCATGCAGATCGCGGATGCGTCAAATGATAAGAAATCTTATTTTTGCGACACTGATAAGGTAGATTTTAGGCGGTGACTGATTTGAGGAAAAACAATCCTACGCGCCGACCAAAAAACTTTTCGAACGATTAAAAATTCTGGCTGTATGACAGGATATACTTGAAGAAGTGAAAGAAAGCATATAGAAATGAGGTATGCGCTCGTAGCTCAGTGGTAGAGCGTTCCCTTGACATGGGAAAGGCCTGAAGTTCAATTCTTCACGGGCGCACCGGATTATTAACTAATTTATTTTATTTATGGCGAATGTATCCACACAGGAGATGGAGGGTTTGAAAAAAAGTATCGCGAACAGGCATGCAAAACTTGCCGAAAATAAACGCGAAGAAGATAAGATAAATACGGATATTGAGAAAGAGAAGCAGGAATCGCAGAGGAGGATTCATGTTCTTGAAGCAAAGAAAAAACAGCTTGCCGATGAGCGCCGCCGCATGGAACAGGAAATGCATCAGGATGAACAGGATGTCATAGAGATACAGCGCGAATTGCAGAAAATAACAAAAAAAGTTGCGTAGAGAAAGGAGGAATCTGCCCCTTTTCCTCCCGGGCGCTTAGCAAAGCGGATCAAAAGCAAACTGCTTTGCTTTTGACTGGATTCAAAATTGAGACCAAACTGGGCGATTAGCTCAGCGGTAGAGCACTGCTTTTACACAGCAGGGGTCGTAGGTTCGAATCCTACATCGCCCAGTTTGGTCTCGTGATAAATGTATCCATGGGATGAGCGACTCGTTTACACCGAGTAGGCCGCAGGTTCAATCCCTGCACTGCCCAGTTTATAAAAAGACCCGCAGTGTTGCCACTGCAGGTCGATAGGGGGATGGATGCGCCCGCTTCTCTTTATGAGCGATTAAGGATGGATCAATTCAGATCTGCTTTTGCCTGCGCGCTTACGGCATGCATGGCGTTCCTTGCTTTTGCGGCAAGCGATGCATGGCATAAAACCTGCGCGCATACGCCTTGTATCTGCTCTGCAGTGTGTGGCGATTTCTTGGGCGCATTCCATCTCTTGATCTTGGCGCATAATGATTCTCTGCGCTGGAGTTCCAGCCAAGAGAGGCGCTCTATCACCTCTGTTGCCTGATTTTTCGTATGCGCGATGATGGCTCGATATCCATCATTGGGATGAAACCACAGGATTATTCCTGCGCCGGGAGCGCGCCATGCCGGTGGTTCCCAAAATCCCATGAGATCTGGCGCCTCAATGACACGGACGATTTCTTGTACTTGCGTGCGCAGGTGGACAAGAAAATTAGTGAGCGAGAGCGCCGCGACTCCTTCAATGCGATACATCCCTCCGTCCTCCGTATTAGCTGGCAATGCGCATCGTATCATGGATCGCGCAAAATCTTGCGCCTCCACAGCCGGGAGTTTTGGGAGAAATGCTTGCACCTGCTGGTGATTGGCAAAGAGATGGAGCGCGCAATATGTCTGCGTTGTGTTCCATCGGGAATGGACTGCGACCGGCAAGCCCATTCGTGAGAACTCCAAAGAACAATGGGGCATGAGCGTTTTCCTCTTGATAGGGATATGTCGTAGGGTACTGCATTGAGGATATGCCGATAAATAATCGTGTAAAGTTTTTATGGATATTTATCGTATTTGATACTTTTTGTAATATATGATACACTCTGCGCATGATCAAAATATCGGGAGTGGTGGAGGGTATTATACGACAAGATGAGGTTGCATTGAGCGCGTTCAACAGCGGATATTTGAATCTATCCGCGTATGCCGCATCCATACGGCGCGAGGTAGAGGTGCGGGCCAAAAAGCCAGTGCGGGTTGGGAGTATTGTGGTTGCGCTCTCGCGCCTGAAAAAGTCCGGAGGGAAAACGGACAAGAGAAAATCGCTCCTTCCGGAGGTTGTCATAGAAGATCTCTCCGTGAAATCCGGTCTTGTGGAAATCGCTTTTGATCGGACTGCCGGCAATCTCGCGCGTTTGCGCGAGCTGTATCGGGATTCCGCGATCAACGCGGGCGATTTTTTCATGGTAACGCAAGGGACAGGGGAGATCACGATTATTGCGTTGGAAACCGCGCTCCCGCATATTATGCGGGTTATGCGTCCCGCGAGATCAAAAGCGACAATCAGAAATCTCGTGGGCCTCACCGCGCGATTTGACGAGAAATATCTTGCAATCCCGAATGTTGTTTTTGTCTTTGTCAGGCGTCTTGCGCTCAAACACATCAATATCGTGGAGATTGTTTCCACCTACACGGAGCTTACTTTTATTATTGACCAAAAAGACCTGCAAGAGGCGTTTCTGGCGCTCAACGAATTTTTTATAAATGAAAAAACAAGCCATGCCTCGCTGTTGAATTGATGCGCGAGAAATGCTATTTTAGCGACATCATGGAGACGTGGCAGAGTGGGCGCAAGACAACTGCTTGTCTTGCGCGGGCGATTTAGCGAGCCGTCCTCGGTGAGCGTTATAAATCGCCCCGGGTTTTGCTGGCGAGCAAAACAACGCGCCGTCTTTTTTTCAAAACGGAGGGTTCGCCTAACGGTATGGCACTGGTCTCGAAAACCAGCGGGAGAAATCCCTTGCAGGTTCGAATCCTGCACCCTCCGTTTTGGAAGGAAATGCGGTATACCCGAAAGGGTATCGGAGGTTCGAATCCTCCCGTCTCCGAATGAACATCAGCGAATGAGGAGACGAGCGCGCCAACTGCTTTGCTCGCGTGAGGGTACGGAGTGAACTGCTTCGCTTCAAGCGAGAAATTGAGCGAGCCGTCCTCGGCGAGCGTTAAGAATTTCCCCGGCTTGCGCCGAGGGGGCGCAAAAGAAAGTCGGAGCGATGCACGAGTTTGCCCGCAGGGCAAGGCGAGCGCCGCCAGACGCGAGGTCGCGCGAAATTTCTGTATTATCAAGATTGAATCGGGA
>JBASTK010000046.1:0-1763 GCA_049274855.1 Candidatus Sungiibacteriota bacterium
GGATACTTATCATGGGGGTTATTACCTTGCGTAAAGTACGCGCGATGTCGTCGGGTGTTATCGCGCCGTAACCGTCATTAAATCATTGACTCAAAGTAAAAAAGAAATCGCAGTATTCGGCGGAGGATGTTTTTGGTGTACCGAGGCGGTGTTTCGCGAATTGCGCGGGGTTTCGTCCGTCCTGCCCGGATATGCGGGCGGCCATCCGCCGGCTGGCGGAGAAAATCCGACATACGAGCAAGTATGCGGCGGTACTACTGGGCACGCGGAAGTAATAAAAATTGATTTTGATCCGGCGCAGATAAAATACGAGGATTTACTGACGGTGTTTTTTGCCACACACGATTCCACCACGCTCAATCGCCAGGGCAATGATGTCGGCACTCAATACCGTTCCATTATTTTATACACGACCGAGGATCAGCAGAAAAAAGCCATAGAGTTTATTGCGTCTCTCAATGTATCAGTACAAGAGGGGAGTTCGGTTATCACCGAAATAAAAC
The DNA here is from genome assembly GCA_049274855.1 of Candidatus Sungiibacteriota bacterium. Lineage (GTDB taxonomy): Bacteria > Patescibacteriota > Minisyncoccia > Sungbacterales > HO2-52-23 > 2-02-FULL-52-23. The sequence continues at coordinate 504 of JBASTK010000046.1, forward strand.
CGCTGGATAAGTTTTACGAAGCGGAAAATGAGCACCGCGATTATTATGCGGCCAACAAAAATCAGCCGTATTGCCAGCTCATCATCCAGCCGAAATTAGAAAAAGTCCAGCAAAAATTTTCAGCACTGCTGAAGATGCACGGCGCGTCATAATAGTTGACTTATCCATTTATCTGCGGTATCTTTGTGTTATGAATTATATTGCAACAATTCCTCAAAAAATTTCAAAACAAGGAGAATTAGTTATATTGTCTCGCAAACAATATGATTCGCTTGTTCGCGCCGCTCATCTGCAAATTCGCCCCGCCCCAGTAAAGGTTCTGAACGTTGAGCTGCGGGAAGCCATGCAAGAGGTCAAGCAAGGTAAAGCAGTCGGCCCGTTTGAAAACGCTATCGATCTTATGCGATCGCTTCGCAGTTCTCAAATTCGCCATTAATCTATGCGCATGGAATATGCCCCGCACTTTCATCGGGGATTTCTCAAATTACCGCCAGGGATTCAGAATAAGTTTGAGAAACAAATCATGCATCTTCTGCGCGATATTCGCTATCCGTCTCTCCGCGCAAAAAAATACCATGGGGTCGACGGCGTGTGGCAAGCGCGAGTTGATGACCACTATCGCTTCTATTTCCAAATAGGCGACGAGTGCTACACTTTATTGCGCATTGAAGGCCATAAGGATTAGTCGGCAGAAGCGCCTGTGTTTAGCGTGATATGAAAAGTATCCCATTTTTCAGCAATACAAAAGACGACACACATTGTTTTCAGGCGTCTTTGAAAATGGTGTTGGCATATTTCTTGCCAAAAAGGAAATTTTCTTGGCAAGAACTTGACCGTATTTCAAAGAAGGCGAAAGGTCTTTGGACATGGCCATTGGCGGCGTTGATATGGTGTGCCGAAAACGGTATGGAGGTAAGGAATATAGAAACTTTTGATTACCCCAGCTTTATCAAGAAAGGCGGAGAGTATTTAATTGAAACATTCGGTGAAGAAATGGGCAAAGCACAGATTAAACATAGCAATATTGATCAAGAGAGGAGAATAAGCAAAAAATTCGTCAAAAATATCCACACAGAGAATCGTACACCTACTCTCCAAGATGTACGGGCATTGATGCGTGATGGTTTTCTTGTGGTGTGTAATATTAATGCACGGGTATTGAACAAAATGCCAGGTTATGCTGGGCATTTTGTGGTGATTACCGGATTGAGCGGGCAGTATATTATTTTACATGATCCCGGTCTGCCTTCATTCAAGAGC
>JBASTK010000047.1:0-7677 GCA_049274855.1 Candidatus Sungiibacteriota bacterium
AAATCTGCCTTTGGATAATCAATAAGCGCATCCATCTTATAATCATCATTGGCGCATAACAGCACCGAGTAGCCGTCTTCAAGGAGCGCGCGCGAGACAATTTTTCCCTGGATCCCATTTGCGCCAATGACAACAAAATCGTATTGCATAAAATTGGGGCGGCGTTAAACGCTAAACATTTTACTGAATCGCGGCTCCTTGCGCGATTTCCAATGACCGGTTTTATAGGCATGCGCGGCAAGGATCGGGAGCGCCATCGTCGCTTCCGCAAATACCATCTGCTCATGCACCGTGCTTACCTTGCCCCACGAACTTGCCTCTTTGAGCGTGGATGAGGAGCACGCGCCGTCGCGCACATCGGCAACCGTAATCTGCACCGCGTATTTATGCACCGGCACATCGCGTCCCAGCACTTCCGCGCCCACCACCGTGTCCTGCGCGAAATTTTTTGGCACGCCGCCGCCAATCATCAACAATCCTGATTCCTTACTCCCTATTTTTATTTTCGTAAGTTCAAGAAAATCCTTCACCGAATCAATACTTATATGACTCTCGGGACGATGCCATTGATGATACGCCAACCCCAAACCCGCGGATGAGTCGGAAAACGCCGGACAGAAAATCGGCACATCCATTTCATAGGCGGCCTGCACCAACGAATCTTTTTTCTTGCCGTGTTTTATAAGATAACGCCCCATCTCACGGATAAACTCGCGCGAAGAATACGGCCGCGGATCTAATCCATCAGCAATTTTTGCAATAGTACTGTCACATGCCTGCAATTCTTTCTCATCAATAAAGGTGTCATAAATGCGGTCAATATAGAGGGAGCGCAGGAGCCGATCGTCAATAAACGGCGTGCCGCGATAATGTTTGAATCCCAACGCCTCAAAAAAATCCATATCCACTATGGATGCGCCGGTTGCCACAATCACATCCACCATTTTATTCTTCACCATATCCACATACACCTGCATACAGCCAGCCGCACTTGTGGAACCCGCAAGAGTAAGCCATGAGGACGCATTTTTATCCGCAAGCGTCATATTAAAAATATTCGCCGCGCGTGCCAAATCCCGCGCGGAAAAAGACATCCTGCCGTATGCGTCCATCAAGGGACCCACATTAAGTTTCTTAATATCAATGTGTCCGATCGGTTCTTTCAGTAGATTTTTTTTTGTTGATTTTGCCATACGATTAGCTGGTAGGAATTAGCTGGTAGCTTGTAGATTGTATATTTTGCAGATCTCCTACCAGCTACAAACTAACTCCTAATTCCTGTAAAAATTACCATCCAAATAATTTACCGATGTCATCGGCGGTTTCGCGTTTGCGTGCCACGGTCACAATGCCGTTTTGCAAAATCAATTTCAACGGCGACGACAGCAGACAATGGTGCGATGCAAACGCATCCTGATACGCGCCCGTGTCAAAAATTGCGATATATAAATCCTCGCCCGGATTTAAGTCCTCCAGCCGCGGGAGCGAGAGATAGCCGTCGCGCGCAGTATATTTATCATCCGAATCGCAAGAAAGACCCGCAAGCCACACGCGGTGCTTTTTCTTCTCATTAATGCGGTTCACCGGCACGATGTGCCACTTCTGATGGATCGCCCATGTGTCAAGCAAATCATTCATAAAACTTCCGTCTATGATGTACCAAAACTTTGCGGTTCCTTTCGGCACGGCTTTCGCCGAGACGATCTTAAACACCGTAATTTGCGCGGGTGCTACAATATGCCGCCCCCACTCCACGACGATATTGGGATGCGGCATACCCCATGCATCAGACGCTTTTTTCACCATTGCGATCATACTGCGCACCACGCTCTCCAAGCTATAGAGAGATTTTTTTTCATAAGGAATAGCAAATCCCCCGCCGATGTCAAGCGTATCCAATGACGGATTGGCTTCGCGCACTGTCCGATACACGCGCATTGCCTCTTTCATCGCGGCAACAATATCTCCTCCGCGTTCAATTTGCGAACCAATATGATAATGTAAGAGCTTCAAATTACGAATTTTGCCGAGCTTGATGATTTCATCGGCCAATAATCCAAAACGATCCGCTTTTTTATCCCAATGCGATTTTACTTTTGTCTGCAGATTGATCCTGATGCCGATATCGCCCTTGAATTCTTTAAACTCATCAAGCTCCGATGCGTCCTCAATAATCGGAATCACGCGCACCGCGCGCTCCGCCAGATGATGGATAAGATCCACATATTGCTTGGTCTTAGGACCGTTACAAAGAATCCTGATCTTCGTATTGACGCTGTCACTCTCCCAAAGCTTGCGGACAAGCGTCAATTCATTATGCGAGCCGACCTCCAAATGCGCACCCTCGGAGACGAGCGGCAAGACCGCTTCGCGATTTTGATTGACCTTCATCGGATAATGATAAGAGAATTTTCCCTTGTAGCCCTGCTGTTTTATGTTTCGGTCAAAAACCGTAATCAGGCGGTTGAGCCGCTCCTCCACCACAAACGGGAGAAATATCTCCAGCGACGAACCAAACTTGCGCACCAAGTCATGCACATTGTATTGATAATTTCCCTCGCGAATGATGAGCTCCGCATCAGCATTGACATCAAACACCTCGGTGCCAAATTCTTTGCGCCCGAGCTTCCAAAATTTTTTCTGATTGCGCTGATACATGATCTAAATCTATTTTTTAATCTCCTCATCCAAGAAAACTATTCTTCTCTTTATTCTTTTTACTCTTGACCGCCGCATTCGTCAAGCAGAAAACCTAATCTCTAATAGAAATATAACGATTTAGAAAAATAAATCAATGGTGGATAACTTTTTTCGGTTTGTGAAAGAAGTTATCCACAAGCAAACACATTGACACGCTATGCGCCACGCGAGAGAATGGAGGAAAGAAGTTTATGTGATCAAAATTTAACGCACTGATAACATATCTGAAATTTTTTTGAAAAAAATTTGGATATGTTATTCACAGGTCGACCAGTGCGCAAACAGCTAACAGACGCTTCATACTATGGCAAAAAAGAAAACAGCAAAAAAAGCGAAGAAGGGAGCAAAGAGACGCTAATCTTCTTCAAAAAACAAAAACTCCGCAGATGCGGAGTTTTTGTTTTCTTTTTTCCTATTAAAATCCGAGATACTGGATTTCTTCCTGCAAAACAATGCCATACTTCTCTTGCACCGCGCTTTTTGCGCTTGCAATGAGCGATCGCGCTTCCCCTGCGGTACCGCCTCCCTCATTGACGAAGAAATTTGCGTGCTTATCCGAGATAATGATATGCCCCGTTCTTTTTCCTTTGAGTCCCGCGCGGTCAATCAGAAACGCCGCAGGAATCTCGGGCCGCTCGGCAAAGACCGCCAGCTCAGGAAATTGCGCGAGCAATTTTTCTTTTGCCTCGAACACATCGAGCCACGCGGGATTTTTGAATATGCATCCGCAGGATTTGGCGCCAATATCTTGTTTGGCGGCGCGCTCCATGCTCATAGCGCGTATCTCCTGCTGGATTATTGCCGAATCCCCTTTGCCTAATTTCAATGTCGCGGAAACAACCACCCATTCCGAATGGCGTTTGAAAATGGAATCGCGGTAGGCGAATTGACAGCTTGTAGCTTGTATCTTATAGCTTGTCGCTTTAATGGCGTCAAAAACATCAACTGACTCCACGACATCTTTCATCTCATTGCCAAAGCATCCGGCGTTGCCGCGCACGGATCCTCCGATAGTACCGGGCACGCCGATAGCCCACGCAAATCCGGCGAGCCCCGCACGCGCGGCCTCTGCGGCGGCACGCGCCATCATCACACCTGCGTCTGCGGTCATTCGCTCGCCCAGTATATCAACTTTGGCTACTTCGTTTTTGTCGCCTTCGGCGACAGCCAAAGTTGTATTACTGGGCTCGCCGTCAATTTTAATCTCGCCGCCCGCCATCCGAATCACCATCCCGTCAAATCCCTTGTCTGAAACCAGCGTATTGGACCCGGCGCCCATGATAAAAAATGGCGCGCCGTGATCCGTTGCGAACTTCAACGCTTCTTCCAATTCTGCGCGGTTTTTTACGGAAGCAAAAAACCGCGCAGTCCCGCCGATCTTATAAATCGTATGGGGCGCTAACGGCTCATGCTCTTTTATCTCAATCATCATATCGTGTATTATGGGCAAAACTGGCCGATTTGCAATCATCACCCGCTCTATTATAATAATCATATAGTTTCTTCCGGTGGCATAAGAGGCCGGCACTCATTTACCCCCACACTTAATTTTGACAATTAATTTATTCTCTTGGCATTAGGAGCTGGCACTCACTAAGGACAAATTGGAGTTAAACCCTCCTAATGCCTCAAGAGTAAAGTAATAGGTAAGTAATACGCATTAAATTAAGTGTGGGGGCAGGGGACAACTTGGAGTTAAACCCCTCTTGTGCCTCCGAAGGAAAGTATGGGCAAATTAAAACCGCAGCGCTTACAGCACCGCGGTTTTAAAATCTTTCGGAAATTGCGTGATGAGATCGCATCCGTTTTTTCGTACGACCGCCATGTCTTCTATTCTTATTCCTCCAGCGGGAATCCCCTTGCGCGCTTTTGGGTAATATAGTCCAGGCTCTATGGTAATAACATTTCCTTCTGCTAATATCTCACTCCGCGTCCCCAAATGCGGTTGCTCATGGATGTCTATGCCAACACCATGACCCAAGCCGTGGGTAAACCCTTCTGCTCTGCCGCCTGTTATCCGTGTCGGGAATCCAGCAGATGAGAGATATTCTGCGGCGGCGCGGTGCGCCGCCGCTCCATCAATACCCGCACGAATCATTTTAATCGCCGCCTCCTGCGCACCAAGCACCGCCTCATACATCCGCACAAAATCATTTGACGGCTCGCCCTTGAAAACCGTCCGGGTCATATCCGCCCAATAGTGAGTCGCAAGCGACACCGGGAAAATATCCATCACGATCGGCTGGCGCGCCGCGATCGGGCCATACCCCCTGCAATGCGGATCCGCGGCTTGCGCGCCGCACGCGACAATAGTGCCTGATGCTAAATATCCTTTCTGCCACAACGCATCATTAATGATCCGCCTGATTATTTCCGAGGTGATGACGCGCGCCGCGTCGTACACGCGATTTCCTTTTATTATGCAGGAGCGCAAAAATGCGACTGCTGTGTACAGCGCGTCCTCGCACGCCCGCTGTGCCGCTGTGATTTCCGCAATTTCTTTTTTTGTTTTGCGCGCCCGCAGAGGATACAATGAATGCCCGCCGTCATGTATCGCAAATGTCTCTCCGAGAATACGCGCAATGCCATGCGGAAAAGTGTGCGGCACTATGATTTCGCGGATTTTCTGCGCCTTCAAAAATCGGATCAGTCCATGCGCCGGCGACTCTCCTCGTTTAAGAAAACTTTCAAACAATAAAACCTCATCCGCTCGCGCTTCTTTTTTGGCGCGGCCGATTTCAAGCGAAGAGAGCAGAAGCGTCGTCCGCCCGCCAATCTCCACGAGAAAAAACCCATCCGGCGCCCTGAATACGGTCTTCCATAATATATCCCCCGAAAAATGCGGCACGCCCAAATCCGTAGCACCCCATAATACTTTTGCCGTTTTCATAAAACCATCCATCATCACTTGCGACTACAACACCCCAACAAACTCCAGTTTGTTGGGGTGTTGTTTTCTCCTACTTATTATTATCAATATAATGCCACAGTGCCAAAGATGCGTAGCTACGGTACGGTGTCCAACGATTCACGATTCGCTCCATGCTTTTTTGCGTCCGCGTCCTCTGCGCCCCATACAAACGCTTCAATGATTTTCGCAATGCAAAATCGCCGAATGAAAATACATCCTCGCGGCCGAGAGTAAATATCAAAAACATCTCCGCGGTCCAGCGGCCAATGCCTTTTACTCGCACCAATTCCGTAATCACCTGCTCATCATCCGCTACGGCAAATTTCTTGAAATCAATATCCCGCGCCACGACACGCGCCGCCAAGTCGCGAAGCGACCGCGCCTTTGCCCATGACATTCCGACGCCACGCAACTGCTCCTCGGAGAGCGCGCGCACGCGCGCAGGAGTCGCGTGACCGCGAGGGAACACCGCGCGAAATCGCGCTACAATCGCCCGCGCCGCGCCGCTCCCCAATTGCTGGGAAATAATCTCGCGACACAGGCGATTAAAATATCCCGCAGGATTCTCCGTGGGCCGCAACATCTCCCACGGCATGCCCGCCAATACTCCATGCAAAACCGGATCCTCCCGCCGAAAATACCCCGCCACGCGCCTCTTATGATCTTCCGCTTTATTATTCATACATCCGATTGTGAATAAACGAATTTATTTCCCAATAAAAACATTCCAACATTCTCAAGAATGTTGGAATGTTTTTATGAAAGTTATGAATTGTTTCCCGTAGGGCGAGAGTGAGTGCGCCACCGTCCTGCCTTGATATTTTTTATTCACCAAACCCGCGTGTGCCAACCGCCGCGTATGTTCGGAAACGGTCTTAAAGTTCTTTTTCAAACTTTCAGTAATTCCCTCCACCGTCATATCGGGATGTTCCGCAACCAAAAGCAGTATCTCAATGCGGCAATGATTTGCCGCGCCCTTGAAATGCCTCTCCATCTGCTTTGCGGTTTTCATATTGCTACCTTACCACAACCATTCACAACATTCCAACATTCTCAAGAATGTTGGAATGTTGTGAAGTGAAGGTTTTTCGCCTTAATACGCATTTAGACCATTCGTTCCAACATCTTTAATCTTGAGGCAGTTCTCTTGCTTTTCATCGTCCACGCCGCTACCAAACGAGCAAAAAGGTCACTACATAGTATTCTTGATACACTTTTTGTTTCAACGCTATAGACCCCCTTAATACATCCTTGGATAAAAACCAATAATTCGTCGCTAACATCAGTTATCAACTTTTCTGCCATTCTTTTTGTGATATCTAAAGGATTCTCTATATGTTTGTTTAGATGGATGCTTTTGCCCTGTCTTCTTAATCCAACATAAGTGGATTTTTGTTTTAAGATGTCTAAATCACCTCTCACGATTACATGAGATAATCTCTTTTTTAGAGAAGCATCAAAATTGCGTACAAAAAAGTTCTGTTTAAATCGATGAGAATACATAAAATTGAGCCATTCCTTTTCCTCTTTCTCTTCCCGCTTACCCTCAATTACCGAATGCCACCATAAATCTTCCAAAAGAAACATTTTGCCTATTTCCTCAATTGCCAACACTTCTAATAAAAAACAGGAGGGATAAGATTGATTCTTGAAGAGGGCTATGGAATCAAAATGAAAACGCAAGGCATTATCTATTGATAATGCGGCCATTTTTTCAATCCTAGATAAGGTTATTCTTTTTTTCATAAAACCGCTCATACTCCTGAAAATAGAAAACCCCCGAAGGGGGCTTTCTATCGGACAATTTTAGAGATCCTCCCGACAAGTCGGAAGAAAGACACTTCACTATTAATTATAGTAGCAAATTCGTTCAAAAAAGTCAACTGGCAGTTGTCCACACTTATGAGATTGCCGCGTCCCGACGCGGTCGGGACTCGCAATGACGGAAAACGGCGCATTAAAAACATTGGGTGTACTGGAGCATAGAATACGGCATGCCTGCACGCATACGGCACCCCCACCTGCCGACAATATGCAATGTCTCATCAAGAGAAAGCGGATTGCGC
>JBASTK010000048.1:0-6552 GCA_049274855.1 Candidatus Sungiibacteriota bacterium
CCATATGCGCCCGAACGGCGGATCACGCTTTGGCCGCCCGAGGGGGAGATGAAAAAACCGATATTGACGAACCATTTGCATAGGGATATTCTGATAATATGAAATTTGCAACGCGACAGAAAGATAATAATCTCAATATTCCCGTGGTATTTCTTCCTGAACCAGAGGGGGGCTTTACGGTTACTGTCCCCCTATTGCCCGGCTGTGTTACCTTCGGCAAAAATCTCAATGAGGCAAAACGCATGGCACAAGAAGTCATTGAGCTTTACCTTGAAGATATGGCGGCTGACGGCGAATCTTTGCCTGTAAACACTGATGCTTTTTTAAGCACGATTGCCGTAACGCCCCCACGCTCCGCCTTGATACATGCCTAGATCCTTTACGCCCAAACAGATCATCCGCATTCTTGCCCGGCACGGTTTTCTGTTGAAACGGGTCAAAGGAAGTCACCATATTTTCCAGCACCCGGAATCAAAACGCCGCGCCACGGTCCCGCTCCATCAGCGCGACCTGCCAAAAGGCACACTAAATGAGATTCTCAAAGACGCGGGGCTCCCGATAACCGATCTATATGATATAAACAAAAACGTCCCGACCTCCGTCGGGGCGTTTTTATTATAGGCATCTTATTCGCGCAACACGAGCAGAACAATAAAGACGCACGCTCGTCATCTTCATTATTCTGCTCGCCGCCAAAAAATTTGACCAGCGAGAATTTATTTCTTGCATGTACAAAATTTATTCCGATCGGAAGTTTTTTTGTACATCATTGTTTCCCCTGCGCAATCCTCGAGAAAAACTTGAAGGTTCATTTTGATTTACAACGACGGTACCTACAACGGTCGTTGGAGTTTATTGCCCTCCGGCAAAAAGAACTATTCTACTATCTTCGTCTCTGCGGCGTTAAAGGGCTATTTGCGCTTTTTCGCGCTGAATCACGCGCAGACATATCTTTGAGTAATAACTCTACTGCATGAAGGAATCCACAATAGATATCGCCATTGCATACTATATGCACATTGTAAGTACATTTGATATTCCTGAATATCGTCTTACGAAAAACGAATACCTCCAGCAACATCGAGAAACTCCCAGGATCCTTAGGCGCCTTCAATCGGAAGGATATATTCTTCGACGCAAGGATTTGTGCGAGTTGGAACCTATCCCCCACCTCCCTCCTATCAACGCCGAGAAGATTTGCAATGGACATTAGCGTAGTTTCCAGACTTTCCGAGTTACTCATCACTCTCCTCCTTCTTGTGTATGCCTATACCACTCCGCGAGTGTGCGGCTCTCGTGCATCTCTACGATCATCTCATTGACCGCTTGACGCAACATCTCAAGGATTGTCCTATCCATTTCCCAACTAAACTCCTCAACCGTTATCCCGAAGTACGGACGATTGACCGCCCACTCAATCGGAATCGCCTTCAGCCGTTCCAAATACTTCCTGATCTCCGCTTTCGCGATATCCAGCCCGTCAATCTTTTCGCCCATTATTTTTCTCCTTTCTTTGATTCTACCCCAAATACAAGCTCTTCAAGGAGCCGTATGGCTACATTGAACTTTCTCATTCGCTCGATGTACTCAAAATCAATTGTGTACACCTTGGGTCCGTCTCCGATCTCTTCAAACTCCGGGCCGTGATAAAAGTACGCGAAATTGTGTACTATTTCCCCGCCGTGTTGTTCGCTTGCTACACACTCTTTCATCATCCCCCACAATACTTCCAGCACTTCCTGCTGTTTCAGTCCTGTCCCACCCGTCAAGTCGCGCACCGTAAATGTTCCGCCCAAAAAAGATGCGTACATTAAAACTTTCATAAATACATCATCTTTTCTGTCTTCTTCACGCATGATACGCGAACTTTCCGTACGGTTCCTCGCGGCAATTACTGCATCGTGGAACACCGCAAAGCCATTCCCTCCTCCCATTTTCATAACAGCCGTTGCGACGCGAAAGTAATCCGCTGTCTTGTACTCAACGAATGAAGCGGCTTTTGCGTAATCGCCTTTTCTCGTCGCCTTCAAAGCAGCTCTGCAATTCTTGGTCATAAAATCTCCTTTTGGCGAAGGTATAACACGAGCCAATCTATTGAGTTTTCAAAGTAGATAAGCCACTGCTTACCTTTCTGCTATAAGTATGCACTACGGCTCTGGATTTGTCAAGTGTCGCGGATGCGGTGAAAAGGATATACTGGAAAGCATGCAAGAAGCCGCGGGAGAATCTAAACGCGCAGAAAGTACAGAATCGCATGAAAACCTTGACGCAAAAAAGGCATTACTGGTCAATGCCTTGAATTGGTTTGTGCGCGGCCGAATCGCGCAGACGCCGCTTGATCGGCTTTTCGCGTTTGATGCGCTCCGGATGTTGGGCGAGCAGCTCCCTGAACAAGATAAAATTATACGAGAACTCAACAGCATCCAATCCGATGAGGGTACATGGAAAAAGGGGCACGAGCACTATGTGCCGACGACAGCGCAAGCACTTTTGTTTTACAAGCGATCCGGTGAGACACCAAAAAAATCTCTTGAACCGTTTTTGTCTACGATTGATACTTGGGAAAAGGTGACTGCGCACAACGACCGCTACCAGCCGGGTAATCATTGGGGCGGCTTATGGGGATATGTCGGATGCTACACCGCTCTGGGGAAAAGACCGCCGTGGGCGGATAAATTTCTGGAAGAAGCGCGGGGAAGATTTGACGAATGGGCGCAAGATAATCATCAACGCTCGCATGTCATTGACTGCTTCCGGCAATTGGGAGAACCCATACCGCGAGCCGAGGAACTTACCGCTCTGACACTACAAGGCCAGATGCCGGACGGCCGATGGGCAACAGCCGGACACTGGAATCCCGCGCTCCCCCAAACCGCGTTCGGCATCGCGACACTCAAAATCCTCAAGCCACAGGGATCGCCTGAAACAGATGAGGCGATTGGGCGCGGATTGAAGTTTATTGATCAATCCTTCAAGGTAATCCAGCGGGAAGGAAAGGAATACGGCGGATATTTACAAGAACCCGATGACCTGTATCCGGATCCGCTTGCGACTTCGCTTGCCATTATCGCGCAACTGCATCCGGAACAATTGGAGGAGCTAACGGGGTATAATGAATAAAGTTGAGTATGCTTGTTTTTATTGATGAATCGGGGGATACCGGTCTTGATATTGCACAAGGCGCAAGCCGCTATTTTATCATTGTCCTTGTACTATTTGAGGATGATGACGAAGCCACGGCATGCGATCAGAGAATCCAACTTCTCAAAAAAGAACTGAATTATCGGGAAGATTTTGAGTTTCATTTCTATAACAATTCCGACAGAGTGCGAAAAAGATTTCTTGAAGCGGTCGCCCCCTACAACTTTTTCTACCTCGGCATCGCAGTCAACAAAGACCCTAAAAGATTATTCGGGGAAGGATTCCGACATAAAGAGTCATTTTATAAGTACGCATGCGGTCTTGTCTTTGAAAATGCCAAGCCCTATCTGAAAGATACAAAGGTGAAGATTGATAAAAGCGGGAGAGCGGTGTTTCGGAATGAACTTGCCAAATATCTCCAACACAGGGTTAATGCGGAAAGTGATCGCCTTATCAAGAATGTCAAAATGGAACCCTCCCATAGTAACAATCTCCTTCAGCTTGCTGATTATGTTGCCGGAACGATAAACCGAACCCTCCAGCAGAAGAAAAACTACGAAACATACCACCGCTATATCCGCCCGAAAGAAATCTCTCTGCAAATGTGGCCAAAATAAAATACAGCCCCTACTCCTTGCGGAGACGCCACCATAAAGGCGACTAATCAGGGCTGTATCAATTCCAGTATTAGTATAGCATAATAATAGGTGATTTGTAAAGAGTTATCCACAACTACTCAATTATGCCCCCTGAACAATCACCACAACAAAAACAAAATAGCGCCGCACCAGCGGTGCCGAAGATTGCGATCCGGACAATGAAGACGGATGCCGAGGAGTTTTTGAAGACAAACAAGCCATCAATGACCCAGATGATCGGGCACGGCTCACAACCACTCAATCCTAATGCGCGGCTGGCAAAAAAATTGCCGATCCGCGCGATAGTAATACTCACCATGGTCATCTTGCTTGCGGGCGGCGGCGCGTTTTTATTTTTGCGCGGCGTCTCGCTTACCGCGTCTCCGTCAAAAAATCAAACTGGCACGACTCTCACGCGCACCCCGCCGCCGCCCGCGTATTTTGCCACCGAGACCAGCCGCACCATCAGCGTCAAAAAACAGGATCAGCAAGAGTTTACACGCCTGATGAATGACGCGTGGCACGAAAAAGAACGCGAAGGCACGGTGAAGCGCATTATCATTAAAGTGCAGGACGGACCCAATGAGCGCTTTGCCACGCTCGCGAACTTTTTTGACCTCTGGCGCATTGCGCCCCCGCAAGAACTGCTGGATCTCGCAGATCAAAATCTTATGGTCTTTATGTATTCGGGTATCACGGGTAATCGGCTCGGCTTTGCCGTGAAAGCCCGCGATCAGGATCGGATGTTTGCCGCCATACTCCGCTGGGAGCCGTCCCTGCTCGCGCAGATTACGCCGCTGTTTTTTGACGAACGCACGGACACGATTGTAGCACCCTTTGAAGACCGCACCTACCGCAACATTGACTGGCGATACTTAAAACTTTCACAGGCAAAAGACCTTGGCATTGGCTACGGCGTATTTCCCGTAGGCAGTGTCTTTCTTTTCACCACCAGCAAAGAAGCCGCCGAGACCGTAATCAATCGGCTCTTTGATGCGCGATAGTCATACAAAAAATATCTCCATCGTACTATAAAAAGGGCCGTTTCCGTCAAAATCATAATAGTGCTATACTTTATTCTATGGAACAGAAGGCGACAAAAATAGAATCTATACTCCAATCTCAATCGCCTCCGTATGATGTTTCTGCATCATTATTGCCTGCTAAACTTGAAATTGGGACTCTCCAGGCCATTCTCGGCGTGGCGGCTATTTTGCTTGGCATTGGGACCGCATGGGGAACACTAAAAACACTTGTTAAAGGAGTGAAAAACACCCTCGACGACGAAATTAAACCCGACTTAAAAAACATCAGAGAGCGTTTTATGGTCGTTGAAGACCGCGTGGAAACATTATGGAGAGATGAATATGCCCCCGCGCACTCATCTCGTCAACTGAACACACGGGGGCAGGACATCCTTAAAAAAAGCGGCATAAAAGAAATCATTGATGAGAAAAAGGATTATTTATTGTCTCTGGTAAAAGATAAGAAAACAGCCAATGCGTACGACGCTGAATCGGCAATCCTTTCTGTAGCGGCGGAATTGCCGAAACATTGCCCCGATGTAATAGATCGCCTCAAGAATGGAGCGTTCCGTGTTGGCGCAGATGTTGATGGCGTACTGTTTGTCGGAGGAATCTATTTGCGCGATCTTATTTTCCCGAAATTAGGTTTCATGCTTGATGACTTAGATCGTCCTCAAGCATCCACATGACGCGATATGTCTTTATTTTTTCATCTCCTATGCAACCCATTATTCTTGAAGAATTGAAAAACGCGCTCACTAATGAGCATAATCGGCTTGTCGCCGAGCTAAAAGGCATCGCGCAACCCAATCCCAAAATTGCGGGCGATTGGAATGCGCAGTTTCCCAAATTTGAATCCACAGAAACCGGCTCGCACGCGGCGCAGGAAGAAGAAGCGGATGAGGTAGAAGAATACGAAGTGCGGCTCGCCGCAGAGGGTAGCTTGGAAACGCGGCTCCTGCAAGTCAATCGCGCGCTGGAGCGGATAAAGATTGGCGGCTACGGCATCTGCGCTGTCTGTAAAAAGCCGATCCCGCTTGACCGACTCCGTGCCAATCCCGCGGCGGAATACGACATCGGGCATGAACCAGTGTAGCGTCTGTGGATAACTTGCGGTCAGTAGCATTTTCTCTCTAAATCTGGTACGGTAAGGTCAAATAGAGTATTTCCTCCAAAATTATGTATCGAGACTCATTTTTTAGATTTTATGCTAACCTTCCTGTGAATCTCCGACATGAGATAATTTTAAACTTGGAAGAAGCGGGCGGACCAATAACATGGGAGGTTGCCTATCGGGAAATTAAGGGTGAAACAAAATTGGGTGAAAGGATTTTGGATAAGTTAGTTGAACTAAAATTTGTTCCTATTGAAAATGAAAACTGATGTCATGGAAAATGCGACTGGGCAGGAAATCATTGATTTGGTCGTTGCTCGACTTGAGGCCATGCCCCCCAATATATCAATCTCCATTGGAAACGAGGGAAATTTTGAAATCCGAGACTTAATAGACCGAGTGAGGAAAAACGACAACGTAGGGAAAAAGATGGTCGAAATGCAATTATCCTATCTTCGGTCACTCAAACAATTATCTCAACAACAAAATGTCGCTACTAATTACTAGGCCGCGTTATGAAATAACAACCCACTATCTCTTTATCTGGTCAGTGATAATAATTCAAGAAGCAGAGCATCATCACTCCGTATACGACCTATCAAAAAACAAGGCAAGGAAAAGCGTCGTTGAAAGT
>JBASTK010000049.1:0-2385 GCA_049274855.1 Candidatus Sungiibacteriota bacterium
GACTTGCGTTCCGGCGGCGGCGTGCGGATGACGGAAATATCCCGCAGGTTGGCAAGCGCGAGGTGAAGCGTACGGGGGATTGGTGTGGCGGATAATGACAGGATATCAACATCGGCGCGCAAATCTTTGAATTTTTCCTTTTGTCGGACGCCGAATCGCTGCTCTTCATCAATAACGACAAGGCCGAGATTTCGAAACTCGACATCCTTGGAAAGAAGACGATGCGTGCCAACGACAACATCAACCCGGCCTTGCTTGGTATCTTCTATAATTTTTTTCTCATCTTTTTTAGGCGTCAAGCGGGACAGCATGACGACGGCAACAGGCAGTCCGGCGAACCGTTCCCGCAGTGTTTTTTCGTGTTGAGCGGCAAGAATGGTGGTCGGCGACAAAAGTACAACCTGTTTTTCTGACGCTATCACATGCAGGACGGCTCGCAACGCAATTTCCGTTTTTCCAAAGCCGACATCGCCGCACAGTATCCGGTCCATGGGGCGGGTCCCCGAGAGATCTTTGATGATATCCTGCTCGGCAGTAAGCTGGTCGGGCGTTTCCTGGTAGGGAAATGTATCGCGGAGTTCCTGTTCAAGCGCAGTATCGCCGGGATGTGGAGGACGGCGCACCTGCTCACGCTTGGCGTACAATTCCAGCAATTCGCGGGCGAGTTTCAGCGCATCTTCATGGACTTTCCGTTTGGTGGTTTGCCACACCGTTCCGCCCAGCCGATGAATGCGCGGCGTCTCAAAGCCCACATAAGGCGTCAGGCGGTCCTTTTGAGTAACCGGAACGAACAATTTGTCCGGTTCACGGCCGGGAGCAGGAGGCGCATACTCCACCACAAAGTACGCGGATTCACGCTGATCTATACGCAGATTGACGCGGATATCTGCATCTGCGTTAATCCGCGTAGTGTGCTGCGTTAATCCGCGATAGATGCCGATGCCATGATCCACATGCACGACAAAACTGCCAATCCGCAATCCTTCGACGGTTTCCGGCGGCGGTTTGAGGGTAATGGTTTTTTCTTCAGCCTCCGTGCGCTTTTTGATGTGTGAGACGACATTTCCCGTAAACTCGATTAAAAACGGTTTCGCTTTGTTGATGGGCCATATTTGAATAATCGAACCCTGTACGGCAAACATGCCGGGTGCTGACGCCCGCTGTCCGCGTTCGTACCCGAGTTCTGCTATTCTCCGCGCAGCAAACGACGGTTTTATCTCCAGATCCTGCTCAATCAAAAGCGTATTGTCATGCCACCACGGATTCGCCGCCCGTGCCTTCTTCACCGCCCCCTCATGTTCCGAAAACCACAAAACACCCCGTTCCAGATTTTGGGGAGTTACGCCCGCTATGAGAAGTTCTATTGTTCCGTTTGCTCTGGTAGCGTTATTTGACGCCATTCCATATTTTTTGTATCTTAAAATCGGTTCTCATGCAAGTTCCAAGTTTTTTTCACATCTTTCTGTCTTTAATTTTGTTAGCAATATTTGCTATACTATAATGGAAATTCCGCCCCCAATCGATGATATAAAACGTTGGCTTGTTGCGCGCAATCCGCTGTGGCTGTTTAAGGATGAAAAGCGGATAATAATTTCCGATATCGATCCCAAGCCGTGGTCAGGGCATTTTAATTATTTGGTGACGACGGGGGATCGGAAATTTGTACTACGGCTCAAGGGGCCGGAGTGGGGGAGGCCGGAAGGGGCTGTCGATGAATACAGGATTTTGAAAAAGATTGCGCCGCATCATGTGGGCCCGGCGGTGTATTATCTCAACAAGGACTTTTTCGGGGAGCCGATGTTCTTTGAAGAATATTTGCTCGATGCAACGCCGATCAACAAGTTATCTCCTCACGCATTACAGAAAGCGGCGCCTGACATCGCCCGATTCATCGCGCGGATCAACGCGATTCGGTTTCGGAAGAACGGTTTTCCGTTTCAGGAAGCGATGACGAGTTATACCAGGCATAAAAATGCATGGCGGACGCGGCTGGAAGTTATTCTCGACTGCCGTCACACCAAAACGTGCGGACAGGAGCTGCTGGCCGTTCTGCCCGGCATTGAATCCCGATTAAACGAGTTCGATGAGCGGCTCCGGCGCATACTCAAAGCAACCGGTCCGGTGTTTATTTTTGAAAGTGCTCATGTCGGGCACTGCGTACAAGTCGAGGATGGCTTCCGGTTCTACAACTGGGAGCAGGTGAGTTACGGGGATCCAAGCTATACGCTTGCCGTGTTTTTGACTTCACTGAAGGATCAAAAAAATTTTGAAACAATCAAAAGAAAAATGATCTCGGCATATCTTGGCGTGATCGATGTGCCGGAGTTCACCGCGCTCATAGATCAGCGCCTCTGGGAACGGCACGTATCAAACATTATTTATACC
>JBASTK010000050.1:0-4223 GCA_049274855.1 Candidatus Sungiibacteriota bacterium
CCCATGAGGGATATATCGCTTGCGCGACATCGCCGTCAGAGGGGAAGCGGACATAGTCAAATTGCAATTCATCAAATCTCAAGCTGCTCATCTCTTTGGCAAATGATAGGAGATAGTCGCGTACGCCCGGAGACGCGGGGTCCATCCAGTAGCCGCCGTTGTTGTCGCGCCAGAGCAGTGCGCGGTTGGCATCTGGTGCGGTATTTTTTGTGACGAGGTGCTGTTTTCGCGCGCAGGCGCCTTCCTTGACTGCTTTGGGATTTTTGCGCGTCAGGTACCATTCCGGATGCGCATAAATCTGGGACGCGTCTTTGAACGCGACAATGCGCGCGATAGTCCAGATATTTTTTTGATGCAACTCTTCTAAAAGTTTTTTGAGGTTTTTCTCGTCGTACTCCGCGCCGCACACCTCTTTGACATCAATGACGATGGCGTTGATTTCAGTAGTATCGGCAAGAGCAATGATATGATTGCGAAGTCTCGTGGCACCTCCCCCTTGATCATTGGCAACATCCGCAGTCATATAGAGCGCTTTGATATTGCGCGAGCGCGCATGGGCATCAGCCACAATCTCGGCCGTGGTTTTTTTTGGTGCGATGGGGGCGGTCGTATCGCGGAGTTTCAGTTCCGCCGCGATGCCACTCTTACGCAGAAGCGATAAAAAAAAAGGAGATAAAAATAAAACGCCGACGAGCAATCCTCCGGCAAGCAGGATAATTCCAAATCCTTTCAAAAAATCTTTCATATTGCAGATATTGAATGTATGCTTTGTGAGAAGTGAATTTGCGGTTAGGGAGAATCGAACTCCCGCCTACTGCTTGCCCGTCCTCCGCAGTAGCACAAGCGGGATACCAGAATCGGACTGGCGTCTCTTGCTTGGGAAGCAAGCGTACTACCACTGTACTAATCCCGCATTGCTACGGAGGATGGAGGAAGCAGTCATTGTTTTGCCCCATCGGCAAAACCCCGGGCGATTCTTTTTCGGCGGGCGGGGACGCCCGCCGAAATCGCCCGTCAAAGCCAAGCAGTTGGCTTTGACCCACTAAACTATGACCGCGCTATTGTGGTGGCGATTGCGATGGGGCGGCGCTCTTGAGGAATCGTACTCCGACATAGAGGATGATGGCAAGACCGAGTGCGGCAAAGAAATAATGTTTGATGGCGCGTATATCGGCGATGAGATCAAACTGCGAGCCGAGAACGAAGCTGGCGAGTACTATGCCCGCGGCCCATGGGATAGCGGCGAGCGCGTCAAGGAGTAGAAATTTTCTCAAAGGCATCCGTGTGTGTCCGGCAAACATAGGTACCGCGACGCGCACGCTCATCAGCGGCCGCGACAGGATGATAATTTTGTCGCCGTGGCGTATGAAAAGATCCTCGGCTTTTTTTGCGATTGCGGCGGCGCGGCGTGAGTGCGAGATGAGGCGTATTAACAATTCGCCCGCAAATCTTCCCATAAGATAGCCGACAATATCAGCCATGACAAGACCGATGACGGCGATGATTACAGCAATCCAAAGATTAATAAATTCAAGATGCGCAAGGTACCCGAGAAAGATCAGCACGACTTCATCCGGCAGGGAGATACCGGTGCCTCCGAGCGCGAGCAGAATTAAAAAGAGGATATACAGCATGGCGGGATGGATAAAAATAAAAGCGAGCAGTGGAGTCATATTTTTTGTATAGATGCGGGGCGAAATTTTGGAGTGATCCAGAATCCGAGGCGGAATCTTCCGCCGAGTATGGCACGGGTTTGCGCGTCCAGTGCTGGGAATGAGCCGAATATGATGAGATGCACCGGCATAAGAAGCCATTGTAGCACATATAAAAAATAATGCCGCTTGCGAAACCATACGGGTTTGGGCGGCAGGAGGAGCATGGCAAGCATCGCGGAGGAAGCCACGCCGATCATGGAAAAACTCATGACCGTGCGCGTGATGCGCGGGAGATTATAGGAGAGCACCGAGAGCTGGAATTGGGCATCGCCGAGGAGGAGCGGTAGCCACCCGAGAGAGAAAATAATCAAGGCATTAGTCGCCCAAGAGTGAAACCCTTCTATGTAATGAAATGTCCAGTATACTTTCTTGCGGCGCGGGATTTTTTTGTTCACGCGAAATCCTTCTAGAAAATACGGGATATTTTCGCATCCGCCCCATGCCCATCGCCTTTGTTGTCTGTAAAGATTTCTCATGGTCGCCCAAAATGTCGGCGCCGCGTTGGCGTCCATAGAGACCGGATAAAAGATGGGCACTACGCGCCAGTCGCCGTTGTAGTGCAGGAGGCATTGCCAGAAAATCTGCGAATCCTCCGAGACGACATTGCGATTCCAAAAGCCGACATCCACGAGCGCCTTAAACGGCATAGTATGGGAGGAAAAAGTCGTGAGGCGCTCTGGCCGCGACTGCTGGATCATATGCCAGAAGGATGAGGAGAAAGAGATGACGCGTGCAAGCGCGGGTGCCGCATAGATGTTATTGGTAAAAAATGGAATCGGCTGAAAACTGGAGCGTTGGGGATGCGGAGCTGAAAGAAATGAATGCGTCAGAATCCCGAAGTACTCCGGCAATACTTGCGTATCTGCATCAAAAACCGAAGTGAGGATATTTTCGTAGGGGAGTGCGGCGCGATCAATAATTTCGCGCTGTGCCGCGCGAGCGGCCCACGCCTCATTTGACCCTTTGCCGCGGATTTCACCAGGAAGTCCGTCAGGATGCGCGGTTATCAAAAATCTGAAAAAAATATCGCCGAATTCCTGCGCGATTTTTTGCGCGACTGCCGCGGACTCCAGTAGCCGCGCCTCGCGGCCAAGCACGACGATGAGGCGGTCAAGAGGATAATTTACCGCGGCAAGCGCCGTAAAGCTTTCGCGCACGACTTCATACGGCTCGTGCGCGATCGGGAGGATAACGAGGTGATATATGTCCCGCCATTGTGCTGGAAATTGTTTTTCCAGACGACCGCGCCAATTGATCGTCATATTTGTGCGCATTTTTTTGAATGTCGCGCGAAGGTGCAGAGAGAGATAGATCGTCTTGAATAGCCAATAGATATCAAAAAGAATAATAAAAATCGCGGCCGCAACAGGCAGTTTCCACGAGGTAAACACTACTGCGGCAATCGTGCCCCATGCAAGTACCCCGGGAATAAATTCAAACGATCTATACATATTGGTTTCTTATATTATTTCCGCCTGATAGCATTGCTCGCAATACACGATCTCCGGGCGTTCAGGGGTATAAGAGGTTTCAAATTCATTGGGGCAATGGTTCGCGACATGGAGATGTGATGATTGATTTTGGTATGCTTTGTTATCGGAGGTTGAACCTCCGCAGGTACAGGCGCGGTGCCAGAGTTTGCGGGGATTGCGCATATTCATTCTGTCCTGTCTGCGGCACGCGGAACACTTATCTGGTAGAGGCAGATTCATTTTACGATAAAATTGAAGCTCGGCCTCGGTAATGCGAAATGCGGTGGTGCAATTTGAATACTTGTTGTTCTGTTCATTTTTCTGGGAACTGCATTCTATAATCTCTCGCAGGATATTATCGCCGGTTTCTTCAATGGTTTCCGGAATAGCACCGCAAGGCATGGATATTTTATATTCGCGTGCTGGACGATGGTACCATCGGAATCCGCGTCGTGCGGCCGCCGCCTCATCAAGCGGAAAATAATCCTGCGCTACGGTTTCATTGTATCCGAACAAAGATTTCTCTGCTGGAAAAATCTCTCCCCACTCTCCGGTTTTTTTCATGTGCGCCATGATGCGCTCGCGCATCCGCTCGTATTCGATTTTTTCATACGGACGATTGAGGATGCCGTATTCTGCCTTCTGTAGTCCGACGCATCCAAAAAGATCGTGGCTATTGGAACAAAGTTCCGAGTAGTTTGAATTGAATAGTTCAGTACTTTTTGTAACCGCGATACAGCCGTGTGCGTCAACCCCTTCATTTTCATAGCCCAATTCAGTCCATACCTCGGTGCAATCCATGCTATCTTTGGAGTATCGCGCATCTTGACAATAACGGAGATTCTCTGCCTCACTGGCGTTAAAAACAACATATGCGTTTTTAATATCATGGATATAATCCCCAACCGCATGAAAAGCGTTTCTGCCATGATAGCTTTTGTGCGGATGCTTCATCGCAAGCTCCTCAAGAGACGCCCTCTCGTTTTGTATATTCGTGCGGCTAAAAACAAATGCTGAAAATCGCCGCTCGTACTCT
>JBASTK010000051.1:0-3379 GCA_049274855.1 Candidatus Sungiibacteriota bacterium
TGATGGAAGAGACGCTTGCGTTTGTCCGCCGCGAGCCCGCGCGGTTTTACAAAATTATCATCGGCACTGACTCCCAGGTCACGGATGAGGCATCGCTGGTAACTGCGCTGACGATCTGGCGCGTGGGCAACGGCGCGATTCATTTTTGGACGCGCACCGAGATAAAGAAATTCAGCTCCATGCGCGATCGGATATGGGCGGAGGCGATTCGCTCTATCACGCTTGCGCAAGAAATGCGCGGGCGGCTCCAACTAGCTCTCGGTGATGAGTTTTTCTGGGAGGGCAATGAGATCCATGTGGACATCGGCGAGAATGGTCCGACGCGCGAGCTGATTGATAGCGTATCCGGCATGATCCGCGGGTACAACTTCACACCAGTCATCAAGCCGTATTCGTTTGGCGCGTCTATTGTGGCGGATCGGCATACTTGATGGCGTAAGGATGAGGGATAAAATAGCGATATATATTGAATGCGAGACAGAAAGAAACTTTGGCAGGGAAGTTTGCTGATTTGGGCAATATCGCCATTGGCTCTTTGGTATTTGGGTATGTCTTGCGTTCAGATTTTTTAAATCAATTATCATTGATCTTCGGCATTATTGTGGGGGCTTCTATCCTACGGAATTGCCGTTCTATTACAAAAATAATTTGCTCCAATTATGTCTAATTTGATTTTCACTCCATTGAACAATCTTTTTTTGACTCTTATAGCGATACTCTTTGTCTTTGGGGCGGTCGTGGCATGGCCCGAGAGTAATAGATCCCGCCGATAGCCAAAAAACCGAGGAGATAAGCCAAAATAGCCCCGATTTCAGCAGGACTATTGACTTTTTATATGGATGGGTGTGTAATATAGGCATCAGTTTGGAAAGTTCTTTTGATCCGAAATCTCTGGTGCATGATTGACCGGAGCAGCCAAAAATCCTTTTGCCCTATTCGCGTGCGCGCGATGCGCATCAAGGGGCGAGGAGAGAAAGATGGAAACGCAAAAAGTTCAAGGATCTGTTATAGAGTTTGGGCGGTCGCTAAACCCTGTTCAAAATTTTGGTGTCGGCCCTCTGATTTCTTCGGACTCGCCTGACTTCCGTCCATACCTCCTTTGGAATGTGGAGAAGCGCATAGTCCAAAAGGTGGTAGATGAGATTTTGGCCAGTGGCGTTTACTTTTTTTCATTAGAGGTCATATCCACATACTCGCGAAAGGAATGGTATGATATCCGGGTGAGGCTTTCCAAATAAAAAAGGGAGGGATACCAGTAGAGCGCGGACAGTAATGCCCGCGCTCTTTTAATAAGTTTGCAACGAGTTTGCGAGCGCGGTGCGCTGGCGGATTGATGAGGGGGGGCAAATACAATACGCCGTCCCGATCCTAATCGGGACGGCGTATGATTAGTCGGGATGTTTTATGAGATTTACAAGAGTGTAGGTATCACCGTCAATCTTGAAATAAAATCTGTACTTCCGGTCAATGCGCGCTTGCCATATATTTTTGGACTCGTTATACTTTTTCGCGCGAAGGGAAGGGTGATTCAAGTTTTGTTTGAGTAACTCCGCTTGTTTGTAAAACTTCCGCTTGATCTCTTTGGGGATATTCTTAATGGCTTCTTTTAGTCGCGGGGAATAATAGAGATTCATGATTCAAGGGATTTGCGAAGTTCTTCCACTGAATTAAACGGACCATACACATTCCCAGCATCCACATCGCGTAGTGCCTCGGTGAGCTCATGGTCAAGTGCATCATAAAATGCCTCGTGTTTCTTTGCCACGCGTACGGTTCGTTTTACCGCGATTGCATTATTCACGCCATTTTTAGCGCGAATAAGCGCCTCGTATGCTTTCCGGGGCATCACTACGAGATCGTCATTTTTTATCAAGCGTCTGAGTATGGTGATTGTCTCCATAGATTACATAGTATCATGATCAACCATGTTTTGTCAAAAAGACATATACCGTACATCAATACAAAACCTTCGCGCTCGCGGATTTTGGCGCGAGGGAGTAGAATAGTAAAATTGTCATGCGTAAAACCACCAAACAAACTTTTACGATATTCTGGCGCCATGCGCGCCGCTATCCATGGTATCTGGCGGTGATTGTCGCCTGTCTCGTGGGGGCGACGGCGGTTGAATCCGTTATTCCGTTTTTCTATAAGCGGTTTTTTGACCTGCTCGCGGCAAACCAAATCCCTCGCCCGGAAATCGCGGGACAGCTCACGACGATTATTTTCCACATCTTTATTCTCTGGGGTTTTGTCTGGATTTTCTATCGGATTGAGAGATTCTGCAACACCTATTTCCAACCGCGGGTTTATACGGATATTATGAATGCCTGCTTTGATTACCTCCAGCATCATTCGTACGGCTTTTTCATCAACCGATTCGTAGGATCGCTGGTGCGCAGAGCAAATCGTTTTGCGGACGCGTTTGAGGCGATTGCGGATCGCATCATGCTTGATCTCCTGCCTATGCTCTTGCGTGCGCTGATTACGGCCGCGGTGCTGTGGTATTGGAGTCCTCTGCTCGGCGCGCTGGTGGCAGTTTGGCTCATCGTGTTCCTTGCCGTAAATTATTTCTTTGCTGTTTATAAATTGAAGTACGATATTATTGATGCGGCGGCCGACACCGAAGTGTCCGGGCGCCTTGCGGATACGATTACTAATAATGTAAATATCAAGGTTTTTACGGCGTTTCGGGACGAAATGCGGAGTTTTCAGAAGCTTACCGAGAAAAAACGCAAGGCGTGGATGGTTGGATGGCAGTTGAGCGGGGTGATTGAGGCGGTGCAGGGCGGGTTTATGATCGTGCTGGAGTTTCTGATTATGTATGTTGCAATAAAACTTTGGAACAGGGGTCTTTTAACTATCGGGGATTTTGCGTTGATCCAGAGTTATCTTATCGCGATGTTCCGCCGCCTGTGGGAATTTTGGCGCGTGATCCGTGATATTTATAAACGGCTTGCGGATGCCGAGGAGATGACGGAGATTTTAGGAATGTCGCATGAGGTGCAAGACGCGCCGCAGGCGCGCGAGCTTATTGTGGATCACGGCGCGGTGTCATTCCGCGATGTACATTTTACCTACACAAAGACGCGCGATGTGATCAAGGATTTCAGTATTGTAATCAAGTCCGGTGAGAAAGTCGGATTGGTCGGGCCGTCGGGCGCGGGCAAGTCCACACTGGTGTCTCTTATTTTTAGATTTTTTGATGTGCAGAGCGGTGGGATTTATATTGACGGGCAGAATATTGCGGAAGTAACGCAGGATTCATTGCGCCGAAATCTATCGCTCGTGCCGCAGGACCCCCTGCTTTTTCACCGTTCGCTTCGCGAAAATATCCGCTATGGCAGGCGTACTGCGACAGATGAGGAAGTAATGATTGCGG
>JBASTK010000052.1:0-2847 GCA_049274855.1 Candidatus Sungiibacteriota bacterium
GCTCATCACTGGGTTATCATCTACTCCGTTCGTGTTGTTTAGAATTGCAGCAGTGATGCATTATATCTCTGGGAGCATTGTTTTTCTATTACTTTTTTGGTTTTCCCTCGTTTATCCCAACCGTAAGATCCGTTCATTAAAAATCCCATGGCTGATTAGCATTATAAATTTAGGAATTCTTTTTCTTGTCGCGTTCACGCCCTTTTTCTTTAAGGATCTGCGTTTTGCGCCGTCGCTTTATGGCAGTTTTACATTTCAACCGTTCGGCTACGCCATTTATGTCTCTTATCTTATCTGTGTTTATCTTCTCGCGGAAGCAATTCTTTTTTGGCGATTATCGACTGCTAAGGGGCTCGATAGAAAACTACTCACTCATCTTATTATAGGGACGACTATTCCGGGCGGCATTGGTATTTTTACCAATCTTATTCTACCGTGGTTTGGACAATTTCATCTTTTTCTTGTTTCTCCGATATTAGTGATGCTTCTTTTTGTCGGAGTCAGCATCTATGCGGTCGTCAACGATAAGCTTTTCAATCTAAAAGTCGTTGCCACCGAGGTATTTGTCGTTATCCTTATTGGTATTAGCGCACTCCGTTTTACGCCGATTGCGCCACAATCCGAGTTTACCATACATATTATAGGGCTCGCCTTTTTGGTTGCTTTCGGGATACTGCTCATTCGAAGCGTGATTCGCGACATCACTCAAGAAGAAAAGATAGAAAAATTGGTCAAAGCCCGTTCGGAATTTCTCTACATTGCATCTCACCAATTGCGTACGCCGGTATCGGTGATTACCGGCACGCTCTCGCTCCTACAGGAAGGGATGCTGGAGAGGGTAACGCCAGAGAATAGAAAGTCGTTGATTGACGGCATTTTCATAAAAGCAAAAAAACTCACGAATATCATCAATGATATTTTGCAGGCATCGGAAATGGACATCATTGATTTTAAGCTCTCCGGTCAGAGCGTTAAACCCATAGATATGCGAGTAATGCTTGATCGGGTGTGCGTCGATCTCAAAGAGAAAGCCGAAGAAAAGCATCTGGAATTTGAGTATCCGCAATTAGGGACATCTGTGCCGATTACCATTCTTGGGCATGAACGGTATCTCGAACAAGCGATCTCGAATATAGTTGATAATGCCATCAAGTATACGCCTCAAGGTTTTGTCCGAGTAGAGCTTGCGGAAGATGCGGGCAGTGTCATAATTAAGGTGAGTGATTCGGGCATCGGCATTCCTCTTGATGACCAGCCGAAGATATTTGAGAAGTTCAAGCGCGCCAAGAACGCTGAAAACGCCTACACCGACGGCTCGGGACTCGGCCTTTTTATCGTAAAAAAGGTCATTGAAGCCCATCCGGGCGGCTCTATTCATTTTGAGAGCGCTGGCGAGGACAGGGGCAGTACATTTGTCGTGGAATTTACTCAATCCTAACAACACGGTTATGAAAAAGGTACTTTTAGTTGAAGATGACGCCGAACAAGTCGCCATATTTCGGATACCCTTTGAGCTCACGGGGTTCACTATCGTCTCGGAGAGTGACAGCAAAAAGGTGCTGGCAAAAGCTGTTGAGTGGCGGCCGGATGTTATTCTTCTTGATTTGGTAATGGAGGATGTGGACGGTTTGGAAGTTTTGCGCCGGCTCAAATCCAACGAACAGACCAAGAATATTCCGGTCGCCATACTGACCAATGTGTCGGCAAAAGAAAAAATGGAAGAAGCGAAGGCGCTCGGTGCCACTGATTTTTGGGAGAAAACGAAAGTGATGCCCCAAGAGATTGTTAAAAAATGTAAGGAGATTCTTGGTATGCAGTAGATAGAAGTGGGGGTTGTATTATTGCTCTTGCCATACGGAGTATTTTTTGATACCATTGATTTCTATGGAAATGACGACTTTGGAGCAATTACAAATGCGGAGCGACTTGCCGGAGATCAAGCCGGGCGATACCATCCGCGTGCATCAGAAGATCAAAGAAGGCGGCAAGGAGCGGATTGCGCTTTTTGAGGGGCTGGTGCTTGCGCGCAAGCACGGCAAAGGGATTACCGCGACATTTACCGTGCGCAAAGTGGTAGATGGCATTGGTGTGGAGCGGGTATTCCCCCTGCACTTGCCGACTATTACGAAAATAGAAGTACTCCGCCACTCAAAAGTTCGGCGCGCCAAACTTTATTATATCCGCGACAAAGCCGCGCGCGAGATTCGCAGGAAAATGAAGCAGATATGGGTGGATGCCCTGCCGCCAAGAGCCGTGGCGAAAGAAAAAGAAGCGGAGGCGCCCGAAGTGGTGGAATCAGCCGCAGTGGCGGATGGAGTGGAATGACATTGGCATAAAATTATGATACAATTTACCCGCGGCCCGATTTATTGGGACGCGGGTAAATAAATATAAAAGTCGTCATGCGCGGGTGCTGAAATCGGTAGACAGGCCAGCTTGAGGGGCTGGTGCTCGCAAGGGCGTGGAGGTTCGATTCCTCTCCCGCGCAAAGTGAACGAAGTGAACGAGCACGGGAAGCGGGCAAACTGCTTTGCCCGCGTGATGATTTGAAGACCGCAGCGATGTGCGACGAGTAGTTGGCGAGGAGCACCGCAAGGGGCGGGAGAGAAGCGAACACTGGGAGCTGTGCAGGATGGGAGCGCGGCTATACACGGCTTTTGATTTTTGTTAGGATGGGGATATAGACCTCTTGCGCAATAACCCTTTCGCCTGCACTATGAAAATCTCGGCTGCAAACAACTCATCGCGCGTCAACGCATACATCGCATGCGCTTCCTCGCGCTTCGTTGTTTTCGCACGAGATTTTCATAGTTCGTCAAGAAAAGTTATTGTGCAAGAGGTCTTATG
>JBASTK010000053.1:0-2461 GCA_049274855.1 Candidatus Sungiibacteriota bacterium
GCACGGATGGGTGCCGATCGGTATGCCGATGAAAGTGACCAAAGCCGCAGGAACCGTATTGCACGAGCTTGATGGCAAGCCCGCGATCAGCATCTATGAGGATTATTTCGGAGAAAAAGCGGATGAACTGCGTAAAGAGCCGCTCGCGCGCCTTGCGATTACTTATCCTTTGGGTTTGAAAATCCCGGAGTATCAGGAGGAATATCTGATCCGCGATCCGATTACTGTGGACGAGAATGGGTCTATTACCTGTGCCGCCGAGATTCCCGAGGGAAGCGAAGTGCGCTTGATGATCGGATCAAAAGAACATGCGGTGGAAGCGGCGGAAGACGCAGCGCGGCATCTGATGAAAGAATTTGAGATAGACGCAACGAAGCCAAAATTTGTCTTGATGTTCAATTGCATTGCGCGCGAGAAATTATTTGGGGCGAAAGCGAATGATGAGATTCAGGCGGTTTTGCGGATTATCGGCGCGGATGTGCCGCTTTTGGGATTTTATACCTATGGCGAGCAGGCGCCGCTCGGGGGCGAAACGCGCGATATCTCAAAATGCGACTCGCGTTTTTACAATGAAACCGCCGTCCTTTTTGCCGTCGGAGAATAGCGCTGTTGTTTAACCTATTATTTATGCATAAATTTATCCTGTCGCTTGTCGGTTTGGCATTGGTGATTCTCACCGCATTTATTTTGCGGTACTATCGTGCGGCGCCTTTCTTCGCGGTGCAGAAAGAAAAAGTGTATCAGATCGGTATTCTTGTGCGCGGGTCAGGGTATGAAGCCGCGGTGGCGGGATACCGGCGTAAAATGAGCGAGTTGGGATATACGGAGGGGAAAAACATTGTATATGATGTGCGGTTTGTTTCGGCAAAAGAAGATATCGCTCTTGCGGTGCAGGATTTTTTGCGCATAGGCGTTGATCTCATCCATACTTACTCTACGCCGGCGACGCAGGCGGCATATCAGGCGACCAAAGATATGCCGCATCCGGTGCCGATTGTTTTTGGATCAGTGGGTGATCCTCTGCTTGCGGGCGTGGTGCGTGATTTTGGGCATCCCGGCACCAATGTGACTGGCGTATCAAGTTTGTCTACCGAACTTACCGCGCGGCGGCTGGAACTTTTACGCGAGATCAATCCGGCGATACAGCGCATCGCAATGCCGCATACGGCATCGGAGAATAAAGATCTTGCCGCTGATAAATCAGTGGAAATCGTAAAAGATACCGCTCTAAAGCTGGGGATGACAATGATATTTTTTCCGGTACTGACGCGCGAAGACAATGATATTGCGGCAAAGCTTATTCTGCAAAAAAACATTGACGGCATTATTGTGGGCGGTGACTCTCTTGTCTGGGGCAGTATTGATGCGTATATCGCTACGGCGATACATGAGAAAATCCCTTTTGTGGCGTTTGATTTATCCCAGGTGCAGAAAGGAGCCCTGATCGGCTTCGGACCGGACTATGCGATTTCAGGCGAGCAATCGGCGATTATCACGAATCAGATTTTGCGGGGCAAGCCGCCTGCCGAAATTCCTGTTCAGGTGCCGCGTAAACTTTTATTGGTGGTAAACCAGAAAACCGCGCGCGCGATAGGCATAGTAATTCCGCGTATCGTGATTGATAAAGCGGATAGAATTATTGATGAATAAAATGGATGAACAGATCAAGTGCGACATTTTTTTCTTCCCAGAGAATTCGCGATGCCGTGATCCATTGGATCATGCCGTTTGCGGTCGCGATTTTCGGATTGGCGCTGGTGAATCTTATTTGGCTTTTCCCGGTACTCGGCAATATCCGCGCTTCCGCTTCAGTCCTTGCGCTTGAGATTTCGCGCCGCGTGGAGACGACGATCAAAACGGATTTGAGAACCACATTGAAAGAGGTGCAAAATGCGGCTGATGAGATTGCCCTTGAACCCGGTCGGACGCGCATTGTACTGGATCGCCTGATGAATGAATATCCAAATATGATTCATATCGCGCGTGTCGGCCGCAATGGAGATGAATTAGAGGAGGTTGAGCGCATGTCGCATGAGAGTATGACCGGTATATCTACTATGCCCGCTATGCATGATGCGCATGCACATGTAACGCATCCCCATTTTTATATTACCTTGCAAGGCGTGGCGAATTATGAAGAGGTGGCGGTATCTCCCGAGCGCGGACCCCACACTATGCTCGTGGTGCCGATTCGTCGGAACGGCAAAGTGGAAGAAGCGCTCATTGCGGATTTAAATCTTGATATTCTCGTGCGTGCGGTGAGTGACATCACCGGCATTGCGGGGCATTTTTATATTGTGGATAGAAATGGCGTGCAGGTAGCGCACCCGGACACCGCTCAGATTTTTCAGCGGAAAAACTTTATGGCGCGGTCCATTGTGCAAAAAGTGATGGTGGATGGAAAAATTGCGGATGGATTGGCGCCGGAGGATAGTTATATCAACGAACAGGGCGAGCGGAC
>JBASTK010000054.1:0-3692 GCA_049274855.1 Candidatus Sungiibacteriota bacterium
CTACTGGGTTTTGCCCGCGAGAGGTTTATGGAAGTCTGCAATTAGCAGTGAGGCACTGACCAGGCTCCCCATTTAATGCAGAACGGCATGATGGAGAGGTGACTTTACAAAAAGATCCGCTTGCACATTCAGCGGAGCTGGTACACGGCGTCCCGCCGGGGCCACCTGACGGTGTGCAGGATACTCGGCAGATACCACTACGGATTCCAAGTGCTCGCGAACATGATTGTTGATCTTCAATACAAAATCCTGCGGCGCATGTTGATGCGCCTGTACAGGGGCTTCCTTCTGGAAGGTTAGTAGTAGTTGGCGGGTCCACCACATCTATCTTGATCGGCGTCAAAATTACTTTCTTCGTCAAATCAGGATTGATGGTATAGAGGATAAGATAGGAGGTGAGCGCAAGAATAAGTCCCCAGATGGCGTTTTTGATCCGTTCTTTGGCGGAACTGGGGTCTTTGTCTCCGGCCACCATATACTGCACGCCGCCGATGACGAGCATAATCATCGCGGATATTGCCACGACCCCTACGCCATACACATACAAACGAGCCAATACATCCCCTATCTGTGCTCCTGGAGGCAGATTGAGAAAATCAAGGCCTACTTGGGCGCGGGCTACAGGGATAAGATTAAATAGTGCGGTGGTCATCATACTATTGGCTGATAAAAAGATTAAAAAGTCCTGAAAAGGAATTTTGGAAGAGATTGACGGCGCGTACTACGGCGCTGACAGAGATATTTTCATTGGCGCGGCGTCCCGCGTCTATGGTTACCACGCTTTGGTTTTGCGGGGACGCGGGCACCGCGTTGCCGTCCACTATCCAGTTGTATGTGAGTGATGGCAGGGATGATAGCGGGAAGAAGAATAGTTCGGCAATAACATCAAAAAGTCCGGGTCTGGCGCTTGCACTCCCGGCGGAGCGCGGCTCGGTGCCGCCCAGAGGAGAGGAGGCGTAGAGTACGACGCGGGGGCTGGCGTCGGTGGTGATGAGCACCCGTGCGTCTTTATGGATTCTGCCGTCAATATCTTCCACGCTTACATCAATCTGGTGCGTGGTTTCAGGAAGAGTGGAGGCGGTGAAGGTGAATACGCGCTTGCCAGCACCAATAAGCGATTCTTTGTCGCTATCAATGCGCCAGCGATAGATGAGAGAGTCGGGGCTGAGCGTAGATCCGCCGATGATGATACGCGGCACCGCGATGATGCTGACAATGGCGCCCGGCGTGGGCAATGCCTTGCCGCGATACCATTGCGGTGTCGCCGTCTCGGCAATCCACGGAAGCGACAGCTCGGAGGGAATCACGGTAAGTGAAGACGCGCCACCGTCTCCGGTGGGTCGCGAGACACCCACATTGATTTTAGTAATAGAGCCGACAGCACCCGCGGCGAGCGTTATTTCATTGGCGCCGACGCCGGAGAATTCTGGACGCTTTTTTCCATCCACGGTCCATTCAAAATCCGCGAGATCTTTATCAAATGTAGGGGTGGATGCAGTGATAGTGTATTGTGTGCGGGGCGAGGGAGATGCCGGGGAGGCAGTGAGTGATACCGGCGGCGGGATGGCCTGCGCGTGGGCGTTTATTGCCAAAAATCCAAGTAGTAGTATCAACGCGGTTTTTTTTATGAGAGTCATAGATGTAATATATCTGTTAAATCCCAATGACCAAAGATATTCTTGGACATTGAGTCATTGGACATTTATTAGGAATTGGGATTTGGACATGGGGGTTTCTTTTCCGGCGAGATCAGCTTTTGCTTGTTTAATCAGGAGTAGTTGTGCCGGGTCCGAGGTGATAATCTGGTCTTCAGTATAAGACGCGACTACTTTGAGCGCGGCGTGTTTGAGGCCTGCGAAAAATATGCCCTCTCCCCTGTCTGACTCCAGGAGGAGGAATCTTTCTTCATCCGTGAGATTGAATGTCTCCACCACGACGCCGATGGTCGCGGGTGATTGCTTGAGGAGAATCTGCATGGAAGAATTGGTGATGATGGGCTTGCCGTAGGGAGAATTAAGAAAGTCGCTCACATCCTGCGTGATAGTTGCAAGCCCGAGAAAGTATTTACGCGAGCGCTTGGCGATACCAAAGAGGAATGACGCGCCGTCATCGTTTTTCATCAGCCACCACGCCTCATCCACAATAAGGAGGCGTTTTTTGAGTGTGGTGCGGACGACATTCCATATATAGCGCAGAATTAGGAAAATGCCGACTGGCCGCAATTCATCCTCCATATCGCGAACGGAGAAAACCACCAGGCGATTTTTGACCTCTATATTTGTCGGCTGATTGATAAATCCCGCCCATGTGCCGGTGGTGTATTTTTTAAGGCGCATAGCAAGGTTTTCTCCGCCCGCGGTGGAGGCGAGCACAAGTTCCAGATCCGAGAGGGTGGGTGCGGTAATTTTAGAAAAGTCCGATTCTGGTGTGATGTCGCGCGACGCGTATGTCTCGCTGATAGCGGCATCAAGAATAGCATCCTCTTCGGGCGTGATGCCGCCGAGCATAATACGGAAAAGTCCGACGAGATTTACAATGTTTGACCGCAGAAGATCTGCCGGCGATTCATCCTGCATCGGGATCGGCAGGTCAAACGGATTGATATGATTTTTTGAAGTCAGTGAGATATTAATATAAGAGCCGCCGACTGCTTGCGACAGATATTCGTATTCGCGCTCCGGGTCAATAACAATAATATCAATGCCCCACATAAGCGAGCGCAGGATTTCCAGCTTGACCAAATATGATTTTCCAGCGCCCGAAGTGCCAAAAAGCACGGAGTTTGCATTGGGGAGCGAGAAGCGGTCAAAGAGGATAAGCCCGTTGTTATGGCGGTTGATGCCGTATAGCACACCCTTGTTTGAAGTGAGATCAAAGGAGACAAAAGGAAAAGTGGATGAAATCGGCGAGGAGTTGAGGTAGGTATTAATCCCGAGCTTGTCGGTGTTTAGAGGGAGCACGGTTTGAAACCCTTCGGCTTGTTGGAAGAGTGCGGGTTTGGTATAGACGAGGCGCGCCTCCAGTAAGGATTTAATTTCCGTCTCGGCGTTATTGAGCTCATCCTCCGAGAGTCCATAGATCGTCATATATAAACCAAAATGAAAGAGCCGTTCCTGCGCCTGTTGGAGCTTGTCGCGCAGTTCTTCAAGGTCCCGATATGCGGTGTCAAGCATCGGGTCGCGTACCAATCCTTTTTCCTCGCGGATCGCAATTTGCGACTGGACCTGCGCTACTTTGCGCCGGAGCGTGCGCAGCATCGCCGCAGTATCTACGGGTTGGACATACATCGCGATGTCCACGATTTTATCCATATTAATAATCGGGCTGAACCAATTGGTATTGAGGTAGCGCGGGTAGGCAAAAACAAATATCGTGCGCGCGAATTTAACGCCGAGCCGCACGAATGTCGGTTTGACCTCAAGCGCCGATGGCGTCAGGATATCTTGGAGCGCCAGCTCCCCCGTGCGATAGATCTCTTCCGGAAATACCGCAAGGATTTCTTCGTCCGGTTTTTTTGTTTTAGTGAAAAATGCCATATGCGAGTTTGTAGTGGGAAGTTAGTAGTTGGTAGAGCGATCACTACAAACTACGAACTATTCCTGCGCGCTTACTGTTTTTTCAAACTCCGTCGGGTTATAGAGTCCGTAGAAAAGTTCAATTAGTTCTTCGGTGTTGAGCGGCGCTGATCGGAT
>JBASTK010000055.1:0-4278 GCA_049274855.1 Candidatus Sungiibacteriota bacterium
CCTACAACCTACAACCTTCTTCATATATCCCCTACTCTCTTGCTCTGTATGTATTCGTCGCATTTATCACGATTATTCCCATCGGATTTTACTTTGTTCAACATCCACAGGATTTTCTCAATCGCGCGGGCGAGGTCTCGGTGTTTGCCACCGCGTCACCAGCAAAAGAATTTGCCAAGTCCGTGGGTCTGACTTTGCAAATGTTTTTTTACAAAGGCGACGGCAACTGGCGGCACAATCTCGCCTACGCGCCCCAGCTCCACCCGCTCGTAGCGCTCTTTTTCATCATCGGCGTTCTCGTCCTTATTCGTAAATCTACAACCTACAAACTACCAGCTACAACCTTACTCTTTTGGTTCTCCGCTATGATCCTGCCCGTAGCCCTCACGCGCGAGGGTCTGCCGCATGCACTCCGCGCCATCGGCATGATACCGCCCGTGATGATACTTGCCGCATTCGGCGCTCACAGCATCCGCAACGGCATCAATCAATGGGCAAGGCGCGAAAAAATAAAATGGCCGCAGAAAATCGCGCAGTTAGAACGGATCAGGCGCGAACTCATGATATTTTTTATCCTGGCGCTCGCGGTTATCCCGCTCGCCACCTACCGCGATTATTTCCTGGTATGGGCAAATAACCCCGAAACCTACAACGCATTTGATACCGGGCATCTCCATCTTGGCCAGTATCTTGCCGCACTGCCGCAGGACACCAAAAAATATGTTATTGTAAATACGCTCGGCACTATGGTGCGCGGCATCCCCATGCCGGCGCAAACTATTATGTTCACCACGGATACTTTTACTGACGAAAAACGCGCCGAGAAAAATTTCTCGTACCTTCTCCGTAGCGATGCTGATAGTATTAACATTACTGCGAAACAAAAAACCGTCATCACGCTTTTGGACGAAACCGACCGCATACTCATTAAAACCCTCCGGCAAAAATTTCCCGAAATGAAAGTCAAAGTCCCGGGCGATTTTATTGTTTTACAAAATTTTTAACTCCATCCATCATATTGTCATTCCCAACTTGATTGGAAATCCAGTTTCTTTATTTTCTGGATTCCCGCTTTCGCGGGAATGACAAAATGCGCTTATGAAAAAAGTCAATCTCATTGCTCTTGGCATTCTTGCCGTCATGCTTGTCCTTATGATCGCGTCCGCGTGGAATGATGCGGCTATTGTGGATGAACTGGCGCATATTCCCGCGGGATTCGGCTATATCACGCAGGGGGATCATCGCCTTAATCCTGAACACCCGCCGCTTATTAAAGTCCTTGCCGCGCTCTCGGCAAATCTTTTTGTGCATCCGCGCTTTCCTACTGATACGGTCGCATGGCGCGATGATATCAACGGCCAGTGGACGCAAGGCAGCCAATTTTTGTACGGATCCGGCAACAATGCAGACCAGATTATTTTTTGGTCGCGCCTGCCGCTCATACTCCTTGCCATTCTTTTCGGGTGGCTCTTATTTCAATGGACGCGGAGAAGATTCGGCGATACCGCGGCTCTTCTGACGCTCACTTTTTTCGCTTTCTCGCCGACTATGCTCGCACACGCGCGATTTGTGACGACTGATCTTGGCGCCGCGTTCGGATTTTTCATCGGCATTGCAGGGTTCATCGCGTTTCTGGAGCGCCCGACATGGCGTAATGTTTTTATTGCAGGAGTATTATGCGGCATTGCCCAATTGCTGAAGTTCTCCCTTGTACTTCTTGTCCCGATGTACGCCGTGCTCATTGTCGGATGGATTTTTACTATACCGCATCTCAATACACGCGAACGACTACAGACCGCCTTCCGCCTAATCGGTAAAACATTTGCCATCGGCGTAGTTGGAATTATTGTTATTTGGATCGCTTATGCGCCGCTTGTCTGGAATTACCCGCAGGATCGGCAAATCCGCGACGCGGAGTTTCTCCTCGGCTCTTACGGCTTCCGTTCGGCGGTCAATCTTGATTTAGCGCTCATCAAAAATCCCGTAACGCGTCCCCTCGGTCAATATGTGCTTGGCGTGCTCATGGTGCAACAGCGCTCCGCCGGCGGCAATACGGCATTCTTCCTCGGCGAAGTTTCTGGTGCTGGCTCGCGCCTCTATTTCCCTTTACTCTATCTTCTCAAAGAGCCCTTTGCATTGCATCTCTTGACACTACTCGCACTTATGATCGGGGTCGCGCATATCGGTAGTGCCACGGATGCAAATGCGCCCCGACATATCTGGTCGCGGTTGCGTCGCTGGATCGCGGATCACTTCGTACAATTTTCCTGCTTTGTAGTCATCGCCATCTATTGGGCGATCTCCATTAAGTCCCCCCTCAATATCGGCGTGCGTCATATTCTCCCGACACTTCCTTTTATTTATCTGCTTGTCTCAATAGTAATCGCCCAATGGCTCCGCACCGGGCATGCTATCGCCGACCCGCAAACCATACGCGCATGGCTTAAAAATCTTTATACTGTTTATATCGCCGCGATTCCCAAATATCTTGCGGTCGGCGCGCTCCTGCTCTGGCTCATCACAAGTACCCTATTCGCATTCCCCCATTTCCTTTCTTATTACAATGAAGCCGCCGGAGGGTCTACGAACGGCTGGCGCATTGCCGTGGATTCCAATTACGACTGGGGACAGGACTTAAAACGGCTCATCCTATTTATGGACAATCCGCCGAGCGGCGATAAAATCCAGAAAATCGCACTTGATTATTTCGGCGGCGCTGACCCGCGTTATTATCTTGGCAATCGGTTCGAGCCGTGGTGGTCATCGCGCGGTCCAGCGCGCGGATACTTTGCAATCTCATCCTCTTTCCGCCAAGGCGCATTTGGCACGCCTGCACCCGGATTCACCCGCAAGAAAGAAGACGGCTACGAGTGGCTCAAGCAATATGAACCCATCGCCCAAATAGGCAATTCCATCTTTGTGTATAACCTCCCTTGACCACCCGTCATCACCACCTTTCCGCCCAATGGCGGAGCAGAAAAAACTGACATACGGGGTGCTTGACACACAATCACCTGCGCGATACAATGCCCATATAAAGCGTATTTTCCACTATTGTTATGCCGCTTCCGACGCGAATCATCACTTTGGCAGTCAACTTTGCCGTAAAAACCGGCATAGCTGCGCTCAAAAGTGGCACCATAACCTCAAAATTCAGCGCTACGAAATTTGGCGAGTACGCAGTAGAAGCGAAACGGCGCTGGACAGTCGGAGAAGACGGCGCCGTATCAACGATCATACGAATATCAAAAAACGGAGTCACGCAAGAAGTGTGGCACATTGTCTCTAAAGGCCTGCGGATATTAAATAAGCATAGAAAATAAGTATGCACGCGGCATATCAAAAAAAACTCAGCGCATTACACATATCCCGCGGAGTCCTAGAGCGTATAGAGCCGACTCTCGCATTACTTTATGATCACGAGTACAAGATAGCGGAACGAGAGATCGCGCTCCTCTTCGTCGAGTCCATCAAAAGGATTAGGAATGGCGAAATAACTCCAAAAGAGGCGGATGAATACTTTACCGCCCTTGGCATTCTCATAGAACCTCGCGACGAATTAAAGCTTTCACGGGCGGTTCAGGACATCCTTTTTATAGGGGAACTTTTTCATGACGCGGGGAAATCTCTGTCTTCCGAGATAGAAAGAACCGCCAAAGCAGCTCTCACGGTGCTGATAGGCAATCCTATAAAACAAACAAAGGTCCCGATAAAAATTGATGCTCGTCCAGTAAATTCATTTATGCGGGGTTGACAGAAAAACGCACATCCGCTATACTCCCTACATCATGAAATGCCAACAGGCAAACAGAATAATCTCGGCATGGTGGTGGGCTTTGCATTCCTCGCAAAGTCCGGCTTTTGATTTGTCATAAACCCATAGGCAACATCCCCTATTGAACAATCAAACCTCTCTCGGACTTTCCGAGAGAGGTTTTTGTTTGTGCTGATGATTGCGCGTTTCTCCTGTCTTGAAATACCCGCCCATCAGCACACACAGGGTGTGCTGAATTCAGTTCCTTTACAACCAAACATCGAAACATAGAGGGAGGCGGTCCGTGGCAGATCAGAAAGAAGTTTGTCAGCATCCTATGTCCAATCGTCTGCAGATCGGATGGTATGTACAACTCTGTCTCTGTGGAGAATGTCATACGAAAATTTCCTGTGATATCCCGTCTTATCCAAAGGACGAGGAGATTGGGAGGAAATTATTAGGAGACAAGAAGTGAAAGACGGGACAATGTACCATGTCAAAGTCAACGGCGCGATTGTCAAACG
>JBASTK010000056.1:0-5128 GCA_049274855.1 Candidatus Sungiibacteriota bacterium
TGGTAAAGCGTTCCAATGCTCTATTAATTCTATCAGAACGCATCAAAACAGATTTTCCGAAGTAGGCCGCTCCCAAAAACGCAAGAAATACCACAACCGCAGAGAACGAATACCACCCTGTCAACGATAGTGTTATGATGCCCAAATATGCTGGACATCCCACTACAACCACAACATAGATAAGGATCGTTCCCAAAAGCGCAGCTATCCTTATCAAGTTGATCGAGATTCTTCTCCATACTCGTAAAGAACTTTGCATGGCATTCTCCTCGTACAGGGCTGAATTCAGGGGCTCACTATAGATTTCAAGATAAACCTAAATCATTATCTTGTCAAGTGTTGCGGACATTGGGTGAGTCTGATACAATCACTTCATTATGGATTCCGATGCAAAAAACTATGAGGTGGCGTATTTGCTGGCGCCGTCAATGACGGATGAGGAGGCGCTGGCGCATGCCGGGAAATTGTCCGTGCTGATTGAAGGCGAAAATGGCATTATTCGGCATTTGGAAACGCCAAAAAAACGCAAACTCATGTATGCCGTCAAAAAACAGAACAGCGCGTATTTTGCATGGACGGTTGCAAGCATCTCTCCTGATGCAGTGCAGGGGCTTAATAAAAAAATTAGTGCTATACCCGAGGTCTTGCGGGCAATGATCGTGGAGCATGAGGTGGAAACACGCCAGCCCTATATCCGACCCTTGGCGCCGCACTCTCCTGCCAGCATATCCGCGCCGCGAATAATCCCGCGCGAAGAACAAAAGCCGGATGAAAAACTTGATCTTGAAGCACTGGATAAACGGCTGGAAGAAATTTTAGGGAAATAAAAGATCCCCTTGCTGAAATTGCAACATCGGCAAGGGACATGCTACAAAAATGTCGGGCAATAATCGGCAGCGGAACTATGAACTTAAATAAAGTATTCATTCTCGGCAATCTCACGCGCGATCCGGAGTCGCGGCAAACCGCAGGGGGACAAGCGGTCTGTTCATTTAGCGTTGCCACCAATCGCAGATATACGGATAAATCAGGACAAAAGCAGGAGCAGGTTGAATTCCATAATCTGGTGGCGTGGGGCAGAACTGCCGAAGTCATCGCTCAATACCTCCGTAAAGGAAGTATGATACTGGTGGAGGGACGCTTGCAGACGCGTTCGTGGCAGGATCAGCAGGGTGTCAAGCATTGGAAAACAGAGGTAATCGTGGATACTATGCAGATGGGGCCGCGGGGAGGAGCAGGTGGAAATAACAGCGCTGGAAACGGCGATTGGAATAAAAATCATGATGAAGGCAGCCAGTCCTCACCGCCACCGCAGGAGCAAAAATCCCCGCAGGAAGAACAGACCCCGATTATTGACATTGCCGACGATGGCGAAGAAATTGATGTAAAAGACATTCCTTTCTAATATGCAACGACCACAGCAACAAAATAAAAATAAATCCAAACAGTGTTTTTTCTGCACTACCAACCGCGATTTCGTGGATTACAAAGACGCGGAAACCCTCAGGCAGTTTATGAGCACCCAAGGAAAAATTTATCCCCGGCGTAAATCAGGCCTTTGCGCGCGCCACCAACGACGTCTTGCATTATCCGTCAAACGCGCGCGCTTCTTGGCGCTCGTGCCATTTACCACCAGGTAATCCCTCCCGATTAGAATTTTATTCGTACAACTTTACGATCGTAAGATTGTATGGATAAAATACAAAAGTCGCTCGGTCTTCATCGTATCTTCACGAAATTTTTACCGGAATGATTTCCGTAGAAAGCCCCACCTCGTTGCCAAGACCGAAATGATCATCCGCGGAATCGGAGTTTTTGAGCATAAGCGCAAAGAAAAAAAGTTTTATCCGCGTCCGCCATCGTATATCGGGCGCAGGTATGACCCGTTCCTGCACAATACGGATAAGCCACTGCTTTGCATCTTCGCTAATATGAATCTTGCGGTGATCCGCAAGTCCTTCCAATATGCGCTCTACATTTGGATTCTCCATAAATCCAAAATTAACATCCACCGCCATAATACTGCCATTACCCTCCTCTTCCCATAATTTTTTTACCGCATACCGCTCATCCCCCACATACGCAGATTTCTTGCCGATGACGGTAAGCAGGATAATATGACGCGGGAGTATGCCGTTGCGTTCCCAAAAAACCTGCAAGAGCGGCGGCACGCGGTCGCGCGCGGATGTCACTGAATGCGGATTCATAAATACGATAGATCGCGGAAGATTTTGTGTTTCCGCTCGGCGCAGGGCAACCAATTCTCGCACAGTCATCGCCGGATGCTCTGCGAATGCGGCGGCAATACGATTTCTTCCCCATTGCCATATACTCATAACCCCAAAAACCATAAGTCCCACCCCCACAGGAATAAACCCTCCTTGAAAGAACTTGGCGCTGCTGGCAAGAAAAAATGCTCCCTCGGCTATTGCGAATGCACCAAAGATAATAAACGCGCGCAGGGCGCTCCACTGCCATAGGCAGTAGGCGGCGGCTATCATAGCAAGCGAGCTGATCAACATATCTAGAGATACCGCAAGTCCGTACGCCGATGCCAATGCGGCGCTTGAACGGAAAATAAGCACCAGAAATACGCATCCAAAAAAAAGAGACCAGTTGATGAACGGGATATAAATCTGCCCTGCGCGGTCTTTGTGCGTATGCAGAATACGCAGACGCGGAAAAAGTCCGAGGGATGCGGCCTGCATCGCGAGTGAAAATCCTCCGGAGATCAGCGCTTGCGACGCGATAATCGTCGCCGCCGCCGCCAAAATAATCATGGGGAAAAGATAAGACGGTGGCACCATGCTATAAAAAATATTGTGATTTACAATCACCCGTCCACTCAGAAGGTATGCGCCTTGACCGAGATAATTCAGGATCAGCGCCGGATACACTACCAGAAACCACCCGAGGCGAATCGGCACCCTGCCAAAATGACCCATATTGGCATAGAGCGCCTCGCCGCCGGTAATAGTCAACATCACCGCAGCCAAAACCGCCAAAAGAGATCGGAAGGAGTTTTGCAATATAAATGTCATGCCGAACCATGGATTGAATGCGTGAAGTATCTCGGGGTTCTCAGCAATGGCGGACGCGCCAAGCAGAGCGATAACTATAAACCACAGCAATATAATAGGGCCAAATATCTTGCCGATACGCGCCGTACCGCGCCGCTGAATTGAAAAAAGGAAGATGAGGATTGTGATCGTAATCGGCACGATGAGTCCCTGCAGAGCCGGAGCCGCAATATTGAGACCTTCCACTGCGGCAAGCACGCTGATGGCAGGAGTAATAAGCCCATTGCCAAAAAGCAACCCCGCGGCAAAGATCAGCAGTACGAGGAGCATTGGGATACCGCGCATTCGTTCATTCTTCAACAAGCCAAACAACGCAAACACTCCTCCTTCGCCGTCATTATCCGCGCGCAAAACAAAAACAATATATTTTATCGCGATAATAAGCGTCAGCGCCCAGATGACCAGCGAGATACATCCATAGATATTGGCGGCGACGGGATCAACGCCGCCAAACCCGAAAAAAATTGTGTTGATTGCATAGAGAGGCGAGGTGCCGATATCGCCATACACTACGCCCAAAGCCGCCAGCGTGAGGACGCCAAATTTTTTATTCGTTTTGAATTTCTCCAAAAAACTGCTCATCAGCAATAAAACGATCAACAGCACCGATCACTATTCCTTTTCCGCATTTGCGGACACAGCCATTTTTTCACGAACTGCCGCGGTCATATCCTCGCGGACTTTTGGGTTCGCCTTAAGATAGTTTTTGGCGGCGTCAAATCCCTGACCGAGCTTGACCGCGTCAAAACTCAAAAACGCGCCTGCTTTCTTTACGACGCCGAGCGTCGTTGCGATATTGAGAATATCCGCTTCCTGCGAGATGCCCTCGTTATAATAGATATCAAATTCCGCGGTGCGGAAGGGCGCCGCAACTTTATTCTTCACGATTTTTATTTTCGTGCGATTGCCGATTATTTCCTCTCCTTTTTTGAGTTGCGCCGATCTTCTGATGTCAATGCGCACCGAGCAGTAAAACTTGAGCGCCTTGCCGCCCGGGGTGGTTTCCGGATTGCCATAAAATACCCCGATCTGCATACGAATCTGATTGATAAAAATAACCACGGTTTTTGACTTTGCGACAATCGCGGTGAGCTTGCGGAGCGCATGAGACATGAGGCGCGCCTGCAATCCCATATGCTGTTGCCCCATATCGCCTTCAATCTCGGCGCGCGGGGTGAGTGCCGCGACCGAATCAATAATAATAACATCTACTGCATTGGAGCGCACGAGCGCCTCCACTATGTCCAGCGCCTGCTCGCCGGTGTCGGGCTGAGAAATCAAGAGGTCATCTATCTTGACCCCAATCCGTTTCGCATACTCCGGATCCAGGGCGTGCTCGGCGTCCACAAACGCCGCCATGCCGCCTTTTTTCTGAGCTTCACTGACAATATGTAAAGCAAGTGTGGTCTTACCCGATGATTCCGGACCGAAAATCTCAATAATCCTCCCCCGCGGTATGCCGCCGACGCCGAGTGCTGAATCCAGCGCAATGGATCCGGTCGGAATTACATCTACATCCACGCGCCGCGCCTCGCCGAGCTTCATAATCGCTCCATCGCCGAATTTCTCCTGAATCTCTTTAATTGTTGCCTCCAGCAATTTCGTCTTGTCCAGCTTATCCTTGTCTTCTTTTTCTTTCATACATTTTTTCATTAGAACATTCCAACATTCTTGAGAATGTTGGAATGTTTTTGAATAAAGTTATTCCACTAAGATAGTGCGCACTGCGGTTTGCGTTTTGCCGAAACGATTGCGTGAGATAAAATGCAGAGCAACCGCGCCCGGCGGCAATTCTATTTCTTCATCAAAATTGCCTTGCTCATCAAGCGTAATCTCTCTGCCATTGACTGTCAAACTGCTTTCTTTTTCCGTTTCCCCCCTCACCTCCACGATCGGCGTATTAAACATACTCTCATCCGCAGGACTATAAATGGTAAGACCGGGTGCGGCGGTGAACGCAATCAAGCGTATACCTAAGAACACAATCAGCATAACCGCCATGCCGACTGATGCGCCAATACCCAGCCGCCGCGGTGTCAACATAAAAC
>JBASTK010000057.1:0-5036 GCA_049274855.1 Candidatus Sungiibacteriota bacterium
CGACTGGACTGCGTATTATACGGCGCAAGGATACGGCGTGGAGGCGGATCAAGTCCCGATGGTGGAGGAGTTTAAGAAAAGGATTGCATAATTTCATTGAATCGGAGTATACTTTTCTTATGGAAGAAGAGCAGGTGATTTCAAAAAACGATATCAAGCGCGAGCGCGCCGCAGACGCGGCGCGGCGTTCTCGCGTGCGAAAAATTATCATCGCGGTTATCATCGCCGCGGTTATTGGCGGACTTATTTATGTCAGTATTGTGGCAAGTCGCCGGAATGCC
Source organism: Candidatus Sungiibacteriota bacterium (assembly GCA_049274855.1). GTDB lineage: Bacteria > Patescibacteriota > Minisyncoccia > Sungbacterales > HO2-52-23 > 2-02-FULL-52-23. The sequence goes on from JBASTK010000057.1 coordinate 282, forward strand.
CAAAATACGCCGGGCGAATCGTATGCGAATCAAGGACAAGAACATGTCCCGCTGGGTCGTGAGTTTGCCTACAATTCAAATCCGCCGGCATCCGGGCCGCATTACGCGTCGCCCGCAAACTGGGGCGTGTATGATTACGAAGCAAACGATAAACTGTTCATCCATAATATGGAGCACGGCGGCGTATGGATCGCGTATCGGCCGACAGTATCGACAAATGTCGTGGCGCATCTGAAAAGCATCGTGGATGAATTTGGTGGATCTAAAATCGTGATGGCGCCGCGCGCGGCAAACGACAGCGATGTCGCGGTCGCGGCATGGACGCGTTTGTTGAAAATAAATCTTATTGGCGGCGATATTACCGAAGATCAAATGAATCAAATCCGCGTATTTTACAAAGCATATAAAAACAAAGGCCCGGAATTCGTCCCCGACACTATGCCCGGAGTGGATCCAAAAGCAATTCAATAGTTTTATGCTCTATGATGTCATCATTATCGGCGGGCCGCCCCGACGCATCGGGGCGAGCCTCGCCCATACCTTTTATGCTTTATGATGTAATTATTGTGGGCGGGGGGCCGGCGGGCACCGCGGCTGCGGTGTATACCGCGCGAAAGCGCCTGAAAACTCTGCTTATCGCCGAGGAATTCGGCGGGCAATCTATTGTGTCAGACGATATCCAAAACTGGATCGGCGAGAAACATATTTCCGGTTTTGACTTGGCGCAGAAACTGGAAGCGCATGTGCGGGCGTTTTCGGATATGGTGGATATCAAGACCGAACGGGCGGTTGCGGTTGCGGCAAAGGGCGATGATTTTGAAGTGCGGACCGAGCAAGGCAATGTCTATCAAGGGAAATCGGTGATTCTTGCCGCGGGCGCCCGCAGGCGCAAGCTCGGCGTGCCCGGCGAGGATACATTTAACGGCAAGGGCGTTGCATATTGCAGTACTTGTGATGCGCCGCTTTTCTCCGGCAAGAAAGTCGCGGTGGTTGGCGGCGGCAATGCGGGGCTTGAAGCGGTGGAAGACCTTTTTCCGTATGCGTCCGAAGTGTGGCTATTGGAACGGACGGATGTCCTGCGGGGCGATCAGATCACGCAGGATGAAATAAAAAAGAACCAGAAGTTCAAGGGTATTATTTTCAATGCGGACATCACCGAAATTATCGGCGATAAGTTTATGACTGGCATCAAATACACGGATGCGGCAACCGGCGAGAAAAAAGAACTCGCGCTGGAAGGCATGTTTATAGAAATTGGTTCCATTCCGAATTCCGAGATGGTAAAGGGATTGGTGGAATTGGATCACTACGGACAGGTAATAATTGATTCTAAGCACGCCACCACCTCGTGTCCGGGTATTTTTGCCGCGGGCGACATTACGGATGATCCGTACAAGCAGAACAATATCTCTGCCGGAGATGCCGTGAAAGCCGCGCTCGCGGCGTATGCGTATCTTTTGAAGCGCGAGAAGCAGTCACTGGCAGGAGAAAACGGATGAGCACATTTCTTAAAAATATCCAAGAGTTGGTGGGTGGAGCGGCGCGGATGACGCAAGTCCCGATGGATATTTTGGCGCGTCTGCAAAAATCGGATCATGTAGGGGAGTTTGAGATTTTGGTTGGTATGGATGACGGGTCGGAAAAGAAATTCAGCGGATGGCGCGTTCAGCATAACAATGCGCTTGGTCCATATAAGGGCGGCATCAGGTATCATCCTGATTCCAATCTTGATGAAGTGAAGGCGCTCGCATCCTTGATGACATGGAAAACCTCGGTGGTGGGATTGCCGTACGGCGGTGCTAAAGGCGCTGTTGCAGTTGACCCCCGCGCGTTATCAGCTCGCGAGCTGGAGGAGCTATCGCGCGGCTACTGCCGCGCGATAGCTCCTCATATCGGGCCGCGCGTGGACATTCCCGCGCCCGATGTCGGCACCAATGCGCAGATTTTAGATTGGATGGCCGACGAGTATGCAAAAATTGTCGGCCATTGGGAACCTGCGGCGTTTACCGGTAAATCCGTGGAAAAAGGCGGTTCTCGCGGCCGCGAAGTCGCGACCGGATTTGGCGGCTATATCATACTCCGTGAGTATCTTAAACTACAATCTACTCCCTACAACCTATCACCTACGATCGCTATTCAGGGATTCGGCAATGTCGGATCGAATATCGCGCAGATTCTTTCTGATCACGGATTCAAAATAGTTGCGATTTCCGATTCCAAAGGCGCGTTGTACGATCCGGATGGAATTGATATAAAAAAAGTCATGGAGGACAAAGAGCGCACCGGCATTATTGACCGCGCCATATGTTATTCGCTCGGACCGAGCCGAGAGCCGTGCACGGCATTTACCAATGAAGAATTATTGTTTCTGCCGGTGGATATTTTAATTCCCGCGGCGCTGGAAGATGTGATCACCAAAGAAAATGCCGAGAAAATTCAGGCAAAAGTCATCTTGGAAATGGCAAACGGCCCTACAAGCCGCGAGGCCGAGGAGATTTTGATTCGCCGCGGCGTTGAAATAATCCCTGATATCCTTGCCAATAGCGGTGGTGTCGTCGGCTCCTATTTTGAATGGATGCAATCGCTTGCGCAGAAATACTGGACAGAAGAGCAAGTTCTTGCAAAAATAGATGAGAAGCTCACCGCGGCATTCGCCGCGGTAACTGAAACAAGAGAAAAGTACGGCGTTAGCTGGCGTATGGCGTCATACATCCGCGCCATCACGCGAGTTGCCGAAGCGATGAAACAGTTGTAATATTTGCGTTATGATTAGAATTGCAATCAACGGATTCGGCAGGATCGGCAGGTCGTTTTTTCGGGAGGCGTTTGATGATCCTGCGTTTGATATTGTCGCGATTAATGATTTGGCGGACACTAAGACGCTCGCCTATCTCCTGAAATACGACAGCGTGTATGGCAAATATGGCAAGCCGGTTGAAGCCGGCGAGAAATCACTGCGCGTGGAGGGTAAAGAAATTGCAGTATATGCCGAGAAGGATCCATCGGCGTTGCCGTGGAGAAAATTAGATATTGATATTGTGATTGAATCTACGGGATTTTTCACCTCTGGCGAAAAATCCCGGGCGCATTTGGATGCGGGCGCTAAGCGCGTGGTGATTACGGCACCCGTGGCAGGAGAGGGCGTGACGACCGCGCTTATTGGTGTTAATGATGATCGTTTTGCGAGCGCTTTGCCGATTACGGCAAACGCATCTTGCACTACCAATAGCGTAGCGTCAGTCATGGCGATTCTACATGAGCGATTTGAGATTTTGAAAGCCAGTATGGTAACAGTGCATGGTTATACAGCCACGCAAAAACTCGTGGACGGCCCGGACGCAAAAGATATGCGCCGCGGCAGAGCCGCGGGCGTGAACATTGTGCCGTCCACCACGGGTGCGGCGGATGCGGTAATCCAGGCAATCCCTGAATTCGCAGGAAAGTTTGACGCAGTAGCAGTGCGCGTACCGACTATTGCAGGATCTTTGAGCGTGATGACGGTATTGACGGAGAAAGCGACCACGCGCGAGGAGGTGAATGATGTATTTAGAAAAGCCGCGGCGGAGCCGCGGTGGTCAAAGGTGCTGAAAGTGACGGATGAACCGCTGGTGTCCAGCGATATCCTCGGCGAAAAATATGGCGCAATAGTGGATTGCTCTCTCACCAAAGTCGTGGACGGCAATTTACTGGAGATATTCTCTTGGTACGACAACGAAGCCGGGTACACCGCAACCCTCATAGAACACACAAAGCGTATCGCCCTAGTGATATAGGGTGGTATATTTGAGGAAATGAATGAGATGAAATGATTGAGAATATTTATTTATTCGTACAACATTACGATCGTAATGTTGTACGAATAAATAAATATTTTTTCACTACTCAATGTCTATGCGGTCTTCATTGACTTACGATATTTTGGAGCATCTTGCGGAGGGCGGAAGAATAATGCTTGAAGCATTCTTCCCGCCCGGATACTCTTATACTGATCCGTCCCGTAGGATGTTTGGCTGGGATCGGCGGTGTCGCCATCGGTTTACTCCAGCGCAGAAGATATCAATATCGGGTATACTTTCGCGGCTTCGGAGAGAAGGGCTGGTAGCGCGTGACGGCGCGCGAAAGACATCCTCATGGCATATTACCGGAAGAGGGAGGGGCCATCTTCGCGTCTTGTCTGTTACAGCTAATCCGTTGCCCAAGAGTGAACATAACATTCCGAAGAAAGATGGAAAATTACGGATTGTCGTTTTTGATATTCCGGAATCGGAGCGGAGAAAACGCGATTGGTTGAGGACACAACTTTTAGCGTGCGATTTTGAGCCATTGCAAAAAAGCGTCTGGACAGGCACGCGGCCGCTCCCAGAGGAGTTGATAGAAGAGATAGATGCGCTTGACCTCGGAGCTTGCGTGCATATCATGAGCATTGGGCAGAAGGGTACTCTTATATTGCGGAATTTAGGATAAAGTATAGAAGAGTAATGATTTTATCCATACAACTTTACGATCGTAAAGTTGTATGGATAAAATGTAAAGCAATCCAACATAGATGAGGAATGCGGAGCTATCAGGTAGAAACCTTGATGTCTTATGGAATTAAAAAGGATATGCAGATGAAAAAATCCGCCGGGGCCTTGCGGGCTTCGGCGGCTTGGATTTTTTCTACGGCGCGTGCGGGGACATTATACGTGTCTCGTAGAAATTATTCTTAAATAATACCCTCCCCTTTCAGTTTTTCTGTTCGAATAAATCCTATAC
>JBASTK010000058.1:0-4981 GCA_049274855.1 Candidatus Sungiibacteriota bacterium
ATGTATTTGGATCAGGGCTATGGCCCGGTGCGTGATTTTATTATGCGCGTCGTGCTCTCGCGCATGCCCGAGGTGCTGGACAAAAAACTTTACAAAGACCCAAAATCGCTTTTTCAGGAAGAGGCGCAGGAGCGAATGAGTATCACACCGACATACGAGGTGCGGCGTGAGTGGGGACCGGATCACGACCGGCATTTTGTGATTGGCGCGTTTCTCCGCGATGAACTCGTAGCCGAAGGCGAGGGTCCCTCCAAGCAAATAGCGCAAGAAGAAGCGGCGAGAAATGCCCTCCATGCCAAAGGGTGGGTTTGACGCCAGTCGGCGGGTCCATCGTGGCATATTGTTGTGGATATAAAAACAAAACAACCTCGAACAAAACAACCTCGAGCGGATGCTCTAGGTTGGAACTGCGCAATATCCACGACCGTATAATTGGAGGTACTCCCAGAAGAAACTAAAGCATACAGAAATTTTCTTGTCAAGTTTCTGTTATGGGCGGATGATGTGGTAGTATGTTTTTATGACTCTACAAATTCTTGCGTGCGCGATAAAAAATAAAAAGCCCGCAGTGATCAAAGAAGTTGGGGTGCCGCGGTATTAGGGTATTTGATCTTACGAGGCCGGGCCTCGTAAACATGTTTCCGCGAATTGGTCTATAGTTTTTCAAGGGCGACTTCAGAAATAGACTCCAGATCCATTTCGTGCAAGAGGGATAGGGTCTGCTTTTTATACGCTTCTGATCCGCCAAAAAATTGCAATAAAAACTGTCGTTGTGTCACGGAAGGAAAGTTTTTCTTGCCGATGTAGTCGGGAAAACTGCTCCAGCGATAATTTTCAAGGAATTTCATTGCTTCCTGTGGTTTTGCTAATTCATGTTTTCGCCATGTCGGGAATTTCAAATCAAGGGGATTTGCGTGAATGTAGAATGGGAGATGGATAAAATGTGCCTGTCGTTCTACCAATACTGATTTAAATCTCCCTTCAAAAAGAGATCCGGTACGGCGGTATTTTTGATTGAAATATGTTGCATACCCGCCCCCCAATTTATGGAGGAAACGAACGATGCCATTTTCCTGTATTTGCCGGACGAGGAGATGGTAATGATTGGGCATGAGCGTGAATGCGAGAAGCTCCACTAAGAGTTTTCGTTTATTTCTATGTTTATGAGGCCGGGCCTCATAAGATTGGATGGCTTGGGTTTTGTAATATAGGTTATCGGCGGGCGCTTCGTCGTTGAATTCATACAAATCATGGACAAAGCGAAAATAATACTTCTCTTGAAGAAAGATTTTTCGTTTTTCGACACCTCGACTGCAAAGGTGATAGATATTGTCTTCTCTAAAAATGGTTTTTCTCCGAGCCATGTCTCTATCTTACGAGACCCGGCCTCGTAAAGTCAATTGCGGATTGATGAGAGCAAGAAATGGTAGTAATATGGCGGTATGCATTTGAAGCGTTTGGAATTGTCGGGGTTTAAGTCGTTTGCTAAAACGACGGTTTTGGAATTTCCCTCGCGGATTGTGGCGGTGGTTGGGCCGAATGGCTCGGGCAAGTCCAATATCGCCGAAGCTATTCGCTGGGTGTTGGGGGAGCAGTCCATAAAGATGCTTCGCGGGAAAAAAGGCGAGGATTTGATTTGGAGCGGATCGCCTCCGCCGTCCGCCGCTGGCGGAGGCGGAACATCGCGCATGGGCAAGGCATCAGTGGGGCTGGTGTTTGATAATCGGGATCACGCGATTTCGCTTGATTTTGATGAGGTGGTATTATCGCGCAAGATTTTTCGCGATGGGAGCAATGAATACGCGATGAATGGATCTGTCGTCCGATTGAAAGATGTCGTGGAATTGTGCGCGCGCATGGGGCTTGGCGAGAGTAAGCATAATTTAATCGGTCAGGGCGAGGTTGACCGCGTGCTTTTAGCGACCCCGCGTGCGAGGCGTGAGATGATGGATAGTGCGCTCGGGCTTCGCGTGTATCAGCTGAAAAAAAACGAGGCGGAGCGCAAGCTTGATGTAACTGCGGAGAATATCCGGCAGGTGGAGGGATTGGTGCGGGAGTTGGCGCCGCATTTGAAATTTCTCCGTTTGCAGGCAAAACGCGCCGAGGCGCGTGAGGGGTTGGTGATGGAATTACGCACTGTGCAGGATGTGTATTTTATGCGAGAGGATGGTGAGATTGCCGCCGCGGCGGCTATTGCCGCCGTGTCTGCCGCGCCATTCATTGCGGCGCGCGACGCGATTGAGAAACAAATTGCGGATATTGAAAAAGAAATCGCAGTTGCGGAGAAAAAGACGCAGGAGAAAAAATCAGGCGACGGTAAAACAGAGCGGCTCACAGCGCTACAAGATCAACGTCGGATATGCGAGCGGGAGCTGGGGCGGCTGGAGGGTATGCGCGATGCGGCAGGCGAGGCGTCGCCGATGCCGCGGACAGTATCGGCGCCAGATGTGCGCCATATCAGTGATGAGTTGCGGCAGTTTTTGAGCGAGGTGCGTTCGCTTGCGGAAGAAGAATCGGACGCAGATATTTTGCGTGGCCACTTATTGGCGCTTGTGGAAGATATGGAGCGGACGCTTGATATTATGGAGCGAGGAGCGTCTTTCACCCAAGAGCCGCGCCATGCCGATGTTCGGCTGGAGACGGAAACAGCGGAGAAATTCGGAAAAGAAATTTTAGTGTTTCAGGAAAAACTTGCGGTATGCGATAAAGAAATTATCAAGCTGGAAGATACTCAGCGTGCCGAGCGCGCTGATGCGCGCTCGGCGTATGAAGCGATCCGCGAGCGCGAAAATATCTTGCGAAAATTGCGCGATGGCGAACGCGAAGCGGCGTTGGCGCTTGAGCGCCTGCGTTTTGATGAAGAACGGCTTACTGAACGCCGTATGGCATTTGTTCGTGATAGAAAAGAATTCGGATTGGATGATACGCCGCAGGCGGATAGCAGTTATACATATCGGGATATTACGCAGGCAGAATTGCGCCGCAAGATTGAGCGCCTACGCCTTAAACTTGAAGAAATCGGCGGCATTGATGAAACGATAAAAAAAGAATACGAAGAAACTGAGTTGCGTTCAGTATTTTTAGAAAAAGAATTGGAGGATTTGAAAAACGCGCACGCATCGCTTAAAACGCTTATTAAAGAATTGGATGCTCGCGTAAAAAATGATTTCAAAGAAGGATTTACGAAAATCAAACAGGAATTCCACGATTATTTCAAAGTGATTTTTGGCGGCGGATCGGCAAAGCTAAGTATTACGAAGCAAGAATCAAGAATCAAGGAAGAGGATGGCGGCGAACTAAACGAAGAAGATGACGAGGAGGATGGTATTGAGATTGAGGTGGATTTGCCGCGCAAGCGCATCAAGGGACTCGCGATGCTTTCAGGAGGGGAGCGCGCGCTCACCGCAGTCGCATTGCTTTTTGCGATTGCCGCAGTGAATCCCCCGCCGTTTATTGTGCTGGACGAGACCGACGCGGCATTGGATGAAGCCAATTCCCGGCGCTATGCATCCATCTTAAAAGAGCTTGCCAAAAAAACCCAGCTGGTCGTGATTACACACAATCGCGAAACCATGCAGTGCGCGGGCGTGCTGTATGGCGTGACCATGGGCGACGACGGCGTCTCGCGCCTCTTGTCGCTGAAAATGGAAGACGCTGATGAGTTTGCGAGCGGATGATTTTACTCGTCTGTCATTCCCGACTTGATCGGGAATCCAGGCTTGTCCCCGCGCAAGCGGGGGACCAACAAATCACTAAACTGGATACCCGATGGAGTTTACCCTCGCGAAAGCGGGGGCGGGTATGACATAAGAAGCAGCAAGATGAAAACCTATTTCGTATACATTTTAGCAAGCAGAAGAAATGGAACTCTGTATATCGGCGTGACGAATCATCTTGAGCGCCGTATGTCCGAGCATCAGCAGAATCTTGTTGAAGGATTCACCAAGAAATATCGTGTGCATCACCTTGTGTATTACGAGACCACAAGCGACATTCGCTTGGCATTGCAAAGAGAAAAACAGCTGAAAAAATGGAATAGAAAGTGGAAGCTCGAACTGATTGAGAAAGAGAATCCCGATTGGAAAGATTTGATCACTGGATTCCCAATCAAGTTGGGAATGACAACATCGAAAGGGAGAATAAAGAGAGAATAAAAAAATGGGGCACCACAATGAGTGGTGCCCTGTTGATACTATTTACTGGCGAATAGTTCGACGGAAGAAATCTATGACGCGTTCCGGAGGGTTCTTCTTTTCATAATATTCCCCCCAAAATTGATCCCATAGCTTGTCTTGGCAATAACGGCAGATCCGTATATGCGCAAGAGAATTATTTGCGTGCCGTTTTAGAGGCAACCGAGATGTTTTTCTTTGTGCGTTCTCCCTTTTTCTTCTATTGCGCAATTGAGAGCAGAGACGCACAATCTCCTCGTCAGCGACATGTTTACTTACGAGGTTGTTATAAAGATCGCGTTCCATGATGCATCCTTTCGATTTATGAGGGTGAATTGAGGGGGAAGCCCATACATGCAGTAGATGCTATTCTATTAGGTTTGTCAAGTGTTGCGGTGATAGGGAGAGTATGATAAACTATTCTCATTATGTTGATGATCAGGTTTCAGCGGGTGGGGAGGAAGAATGATCCGGCTTTTCGGGTGGTTCTGTGCGAACGGACTGCCAAGCCCAAGACCAGCGGTATTGAGGCGCTCGGCTCGTATCATCCTAAGACCAAAGCGATTGTTTTAAAAAACGAGCGGATTTTGTATTGGATGAGCAAGGGCGCGCAGGTATCGCCGAGCGTGCATAATTTGCTGGTGAAAAAAGGCGTGATGAAAGGAAAGAAAATCGCTGTGGCGAAGATCGCGGGAGTGAAAGACGCGGCGGCGCCCGCCGCCGCTTGATGTTGTGTTTGATTTATCTTGTGTGTGGATTAAGAAATTAAAAACTGGATTCCCGCCCCCGATCAGGTCGAGGGCATGCTT
>JBASTK010000059.1:0-2370 GCA_049274855.1 Candidatus Sungiibacteriota bacterium
GTTTTATGGAAGCGCCTGAACGCGGGCATTCCATTGCAAGTGGACGCAACTATCGCATACGCGAAATTACAAATTACAAATTACAAATTACAAAAGAATATAAAAATTTCCGCTGTGGATAAAAAAATAAATTCTCCGTACAACACTTATAAATATCGCGGACTTCCGGCTGGGCCCATTGCCAATCCGGGATTATCCGCCATCCGCGCCGCGATATATCCAAAGCAGTCGCCGTATCTCTACTATCTCTCCGCGCCCGATGGACGCACGATTTTCTCCCGCACGCTGGATGAGCACAATGCCGCAAAAATAAAATATTTGCAGTGAAATAATTTGAATTGCATATGTTCTTGACTTTATTTTCGCGTTTGCTATACTTGCCATATCTTCCAGAGACAGTCGGCGATTAATAAGTCCGACCGAGGAACCCGCCTATTTTCATAGGCGCTCCTTGGCCGCATAACAGCGGTTTTTATGTTGAACAAAACGCAAAAGTCAGAAATAGTTCAGGGTCTTGCTGATAGGTTCAAGCGCCAAAAAATCGCGATTTTCAGCGATTTTAGCGGCGTGTCTGTGGCAAAATCGCAGGTATTGCGTCGCCTCTTGAAAAAAGAAAATGCCGAATACAAAGTCGCGAAAAAGACCTTGTTTGATCGGGCGCTTGGCGAGATGGGAGCGGGTGCCGCGACCAAGAATATGAAAGGCGAAATCGGGGTTGCATTTGGCTACGGCGATCAGGTGGCGCCGGCAAAAATTCTTGCTAAGTTTGCGAAAGAAATAGAGACATTCAAGATAATTGGCGCTTTACTGGATGGAAAACTTTTGAGCGATAAGCAAGTAATGGCATTGGCGCGTTTGCCGAGCCGTGAGATTCTGCTCGCGCAAGTTGCGGCGGCGTTTGCCGCTCCCCTGCGGGGTCTGGCGTCGGTCTTGCAGGGAAATATAAGGAATTTGGCGGTGGTGCTTAATAAAATAAAAGAGGATAAATCCAAATGACAAAATCAAAATGACAAATCAATGACTCAAATCCAAATGATAGAAACACTTTTTGATTTTGAGCTTTGGATTTGATTTGACATTTGAGCTTTGACATTTGAACTTTATATTATATGGACAAAGAAAAAATGATAGAGGCAATTGCGAGTATGTCAGTGCTGGAGTTATCAGAGCTCGTGAAGGCGATTGAAGAGAAATTTGGCGTGTCTGCGGCTATGCCGATGATGGTGGGCGGAGGCATGCTTGCGCAGGCAGGCGGCGAGGAGGGAGAGAAAAAAGAGGAGAAGACGAGTTTTACTGTGGAACTCACCAGTGCGGGCGGACAGAAAATTCAAGTGATTAAAGCATTACGCGAGATCACCACTCTTGGCCTTAAGGAAGCAAAGGACTTGGCTGATGCGGCGCCAAAGCCGGTAAAAGAGGGTATTGCGAAAGAGGAGGCAGAGGAGATAAAAAAGAAACTTGAAGCCGCGGGAGCCACAGTGACGATAAAATAGCTTGTAGCTTGTAGTTGGTAGTTTGTAGAAGCGGTTTTCTCGCCTACAAGTTACCAGCTAATTCCTACGAGTTTATACCGTGGATCATATTCTTGAAAAATTATTTGAGTCGGTTCCCAAAGTGCGAATTCTTCGGCTTTTTATGTGCAATCCAGAGGCGCGATTTGCTTTGGATGAGATTATATCGCGAAGTCAGGTGAGGAAATACGCAGTGCGGGCAGAGCTGAATAAATTGCTCAAGCTCGGCATGATACGGGAGGGGGTAATACATGATGAAGTTCCGACAAAAAATGCGCGGAAGCCGCGAATAAAAAAGAAGACGGTGTATGCGCTTGATCAAGCATTTCCTTTGCTCAATGAACTGCGGGATCTATTGGTGAAGTCGTCAGTGGCTCCCCGTAATAAGATATTGCGGCAGATTAAGGGTATTGGTAAAGTGAAGCTCGCGGTGATTTCGGGCGTATTCATCCAAAGCGACAATTCCCGTACGGATCTTCTGCTCGTTGGCGATGGCATTCATCAGCGCAAACTTGATAGATTTCTTGCGGATACCGAGTCGGAGCTTGGTAAGTCGGTTCAGCATACCGTAATGGAGACGGATGAGTTTCTTTACCGGATGGATATGTACGATCGGTTTCTCCGCGATATTTTGGAATATCCGCACGAGAAGATTATCAATAAGTTTAATCTGTAAGTATAGAGTGGATTTCAAAAATCAAAGCGTCCCGGCTTCGGCAGGGACGCTTTGATAATGGTGATAGTCCGTGGTATGATACTCTTGATTTGGGCGACTATCTCAATGGGTTTGCGCCAACTGCTTTGCTCGCGCGGGGTCGCAATCAACTGCTTGATTGTGACGGGCGCTTCAGGCGAGCGC
>JBASTK010000060.1:0-4716 GCA_049274855.1 Candidatus Sungiibacteriota bacterium
GGAATACCCAGCGCATTGAGCGCCAGCGGTATAATAACCACTAATAAAATAAATATCAATAAAATTGCAAAAACTGTTTTAACTACCATGACTCAATTCCAAAAAATTATTTTACTGATCCCTCCGCAAACATTACATCCATAGCCAGCCGTGTATTGATATTGGTGTCCTCTATCACGCTAATGATGTCAAGCGCACGAGTAATGCGGCACGCCACATCTATCCGTTCAGCTCCTGCGGCAACAGTAAGGCGGCGGCGAAGATACGCGATCCATGCATCCTGTATGCGGCGGCGCATCACCTCATCCTGCATCGCTTTCTCGCTCAACGCGAGCATATCCGCCATGCCGCCGACAAAAACGCTTGAAAATAACGCGGCATTTTTCTTCTCCTCCGCAAGCCGTTCTGGATTCTGCACCCATTCCGCAATCATCCCCGCCCTTCCCCGCGCAAGCGCAAGCATATTTTCTCTATTTTCTTTCGGCAAATGCTTCCTGACATAGGGCGCAAGCACCCTATCCGGCACCGGCGCAAACAATATCGGCATAGCGCGCGAAACAATGGTCGGCGGTACTGCATCGCGCGAGGACGCGATAAGCAAAAAGACCGTTTGCGCTCCTGGTTCTTCCAGAAGTTTTAAGAATGAAACCTCAGCATCTGCACTCATTCTATCAGTATCGTCAATAATCGCAATACGCCACGCTCCTGCTATCGGTGCAAACGAGAACCGATGTTTTAATTCCCGAATATCATCTATCAGCGTCTCATCGTGGACACCCTTTGGCGGAACGAGTGGATGCCTCGGATCAAGCGCAATCAGGCCGGGGTGCGTACCCGCAGAAATCTCTCGGCACACGCGGCAGTCATCACCCGCAGACGCAATACTCTGCGAATTGCCCGCATACTGCGGACACAGAAGAACGCGCGCGATGGCATATGCCATCGCGCGTTTGCCCACCCGCTCCGGTCCATACAGAAGATACGCGTGTGCCAAACGCCCGGCCGCGATCACCCGATCAAAATATTTTATCTGCCGCTCATGCCCAAGGATCATATGGAGAGATCTCTTATTTTACCGCATAATTTTTTGCGGCAAATTTGTACTGACCCACAAAAATATCCTTGAACGGAAGCATCGAGTTAATCTCATAAAACACAATCATTGCCGCCCGATAATCTTTTTCTTCCACACTCCGGTACGAAAGAGGCGCGCATCGCCATGCCAAAAGCAGAGCGTTTGCCATGAGACGACCGGTGCGTTTATTGCCATCTTCGAAGGGCTGGAGGTAACTGATGCCAAGGAGCGCGGTGAGCGCTTTTCCATACGGCGTCTCCATTCTTGATACTGCCGTCGCAAGCGCCTCTACTCCTTCTCTAATCTGATGCAGATTATCAAGCGGTTGATATTTTGATCCGACTATACCGACCGGCTTTTGACGCAGGCCAAGGCCGACACTCAAGTCATTAACCAAAATGCTATGCAATTTCTCAAGATTTGCCCGCGTGAGCGTGCGGAATTCTTTTGCGTTTCCATGCACAAATGTAAACGCATCCTTATGATTGAGAATCATAATCGCTTCACTTCTATCATGCCCCGGCGCTTCGCGATGTTCTACAATAAGTTTCTCTGTATCCAACAATGTATATGTATTGCCCTCAATTTTTGATGACTTCCACGACAACTCTATGATAAGCCGCTCCAGTTCTTTTTTCTCTATGGCAGGCGGCAAATCAGCTGTCCGGCGATGGTACGCCTCGGTCGCGATCTCAAGCTCCGCGCGTTCATCAGAAGTAAAAAACTCCGATGGCAATGCGGGCAGAAGATCAAAATTGAAACGATCAAGACCATAGCGCTTATCCGGCTCCACAGCGCAATAAGCGCTCGCGTCAATCCTGCTGAAAATTCGCCCCAGAGCGCTAATACCATAGGTACGCGCTCTTCCTTTGCCAGAAGCAATTGCCAGCCCGGCAACAGTCATAGCTGAAAGTTCGCGCTTAATGGTCACCAGCGACAGACCGCCTCCTATTCTTAAAAGCTCGTGATGTGCCCGTGATGAACTCAAGGAACCGTACTTGAGCAACAAAGCCAGCATATATTGCTGTTTTTGGCTAATCTCTATCATCATAATCGTATCATTTATACCTCTTAATCGTATCACATTGATACGATTAAGTAAAAATACGCCGCCTGCCGCTCATACCCAAAGATCATACATCAAGTTTTTATAGCCGCATCCAGTTTTCTCATCCGAGCATAAAACTGCGCCGGATATCGGTCATAATCATCGCACACATAGTCACCGGCAGGATACGGCAATCCATTCGCCACCCGCGTACCAATATCATTGGGCTAGTGCGGAAACCCCTCCCGCAAAATCTCAAGATTATCCCCGAAATAAAGCGCTCGGTTTTGCATATATGCGTTGCATCAATTATATCACTTCACTCGTTTGGCGATTCAATTCGTCACGAAGCGCGCGCTGAAAATCACCGATGATTGGTTGCAGATCCGCAGGGAGGAATACGCCAAGCTCGCTCCGAAAATCTTTTTCTCCGGCGCTTGCCAAGATTTGCTCTTTTACGCCCGCTAAACGATATTTCTGTCCTGATGAGAGCATGCCTTTACGAAGCATGAAATACAGGTCATAAAAGTCGCGCTCTTTCTTCCGCTCCAAAAGTGCGCCAAAAACCTTCTCGTCCACAAGCTCTTCTTTGGGAAGATGCAGGAGATTATAGGTTGGGATAAAATCATTGGCTATGGTCTCCACTTCTTCGCGCACCTCTCTGCCGTTCCGAGATGATATATTGATGGCGACCGCTATCGACGGATGATCGTAGAGATGAAAGGTCGCCGCGCCCCAATAGCCGCCGCTCGTAGCATCGGATTTACCGTCAATGATAACATGTATTCCGCCACGCTCAATCGTAGCGAGTACCGCGTTAAAAAGGTCTTCCACATATTTCTTTTGCTCGTGCGCATATATACCAAAGAGCGAGAAGTCCAAATCCTCGGAAAACCGCGGACTGCCATAGACAATCCGAAGCGCAGTACCGCCCTTAAAGAGGAGCTTTCCTGCCCCGGGAAGTTTGTAAAGCTCCGCCAAAAAGACATGCTGAAAATACTCGCGTATCACATTGGATTCGCTTGTCCGATAACGAGTGGCAAGCTGTTTGGTGGATTCCGGTGAGATCATAGAAGTACGCGTTTTACAATATCAATAAGTTTATCACTACCAAACAATTGAGCATAGCGAGCGGCCTTGCTCCCGCTTATTTTTTCCTTATCAAATCTTTGGATAGGATTTTTCCCGGCAAGCATCCGCAGGTATAAAGCATCCACAAACGCTTTCTCCGGCTCGGCGATAATAAAACTAAAGCCGTTTTGTTTTTGGATAGTATAGCCGGTGAAGGCCGCTTTCTTGATTGTGTGATAAGTAAAAACTTTTCCGATGGTCTCAAAGCGACGGGTGCTTTTCGGTGTTACCGAGGTTATCTCATACACGATTTCGGGGATAACTCGGTGATACGAAAGCGCCGACTCAAGAGAAATATAGGACGGCTCATACAATTTGTTGGCGATATAAAACTCCGGCGGTAGGGCGTCGGCAAACGCATAAAGTCCCCTCTTTACCCGGACAATAAAGGCGCGCTTGGTGTAGCGATGCACTAAGAATGTGGCGGCAGTGCCGGACACTCCGAAAAGCCGTGTCACATCTAACGGCGAGAATAGTAAGAGACGTTTCTTTTTTAATCTCTGCTCAAAATCATGCCAATTCACTAATTTAGCCATATTGCCAATTTACCAGAATGGATTAAAAAGTCAAGTGTCTACAAGAATCTATGAGGATCACCCCCTCTCCATCTGAATGACGCAATCGGGGAGTTAATCACCTTTTGCTCATAATACTCCTCTTATAGACCTCAAGGTGCTCCAGCGCGATGCCGGTGCCTTTGACTACGCATAAAAGCGGCTCCTCGGCAATGTGCGCGGGTACGCCGATTTCCTGCAAAATAAGAGTATCAATGTTGCGGAGCAATGCGCCGCCGCCGGATACCACAATCCCTCTATCCATAATGTCTGCGGCAAGTTCCGGGAGTGTGTCATGCAAAACCGATTTTATGGCGCGAATTATCTCGTCCAATTCTTCGGCAATGGCAACTGTTACCTCCTGCGAATGGATTTCTATGAGTTTGGGCAGTCCGCTGATCAGGTCCCTGCCCTTGATTTCCATTTTCATGCTTTCATTATCTATCGGCACCGCAGAGCCGATAGTGATTTTGATGTCCTCGGCGGTGCGCTCGCCGATTGCAAGATTGTAATTGCGTTTGATGTATTCTGAAATTGCGGCGTCAAACTTGTCGCCCGCAACTTTGACCGATGCGGATGCGACAATGCCGCCGAGCGATATCACCGCAATATCGCTCGTGCCGCCGCCGATATCTACCACCATATGTCCGGACGGCTCATTGATCGGAATGCCGGCGCCGATTGCCGCAAGCACTGGCTCTTTCACCACATACGCAGCTTTGGCTCCTGCCTGCACGGTCGCTTCAATCACCGCGCGCCGTTCGGTGGAAGTGACCGCGGCCGGCACCGAGACCATAACTTCCGGCCGAAACAAATGCACGCGGCCGCTTACTTTATTGATAAAATATCGGATCATCGCCTCTGTCACGCGATAATCCGCAATCACGCCGTCTTTGAGCGGCCGATAC
>JBASTK010000061.1:0-5538 GCA_049274855.1 Candidatus Sungiibacteriota bacterium
AGTGAATAGATTACTTCTTGCACTCCGCGTCTCCCATGAGAATAGATCAGCGCCGACAGCGCAAAACCAGAGAGACCTGCCATGAATACTCCAAGTTCAAAAAGAGTCATAAATCCAATTATTCTCTATAGTATAGTCACACTATAGAGCACTAATCAGATCTTACGCAAATGTCGCTCTACTGGGCTTACCAAGAAAAAGAAGCAGTAGTTGACAAGGCGAACTACTGCTTCACTGGTCAACGGATGCAGTTTATGCATATATAACGGTCTCTGCCGCTGTCGCGACACAAACATCGCCAACAGCAATGAAGAGACGCGTAAATGATATAATCACTTGCTCCGCTGTTTGCCGCTTCAAGGTTTCACCGCAGACAGCGGTCGCAAATACCCACAATGTCTGCTCATGCGTCAAAGACTCCTCGTCCTCGTGTCCGACATGCGCGAGGAACCATCCTTGATCAATCGCGACCATAAACCGCGCATCCTCTCTGCAAAGTTCAGAGAATGTCTGCGCTATCATCTCGACCGCGACCAGCCGGAGAAGCCATGTGATCGGATCTCCAGATGAGGCGAGCTCAGTGATCTTTGAGATCAATGGCTGGGTCTCTTGCGCGTTCAAGTCAAACGGCATAATTTCCAGGCCCTCACTGTCTTTTACCCAGAGATTATGATGTTCACGCTCCTCATCCCGAATACTGCGATAGACAGACCGGAACATTCCATTCGACATCCCGTCAAGATGTCGAATCGCGGGAACAAGCTCCTGCCTGAAACGCCGTTGCCCGGCGGCGATGCAGTCAGGGAATGCTTTGACAAAAGGATAATACTGAAGCATAAATTGAATCAGTACTCCCTCATCGCCTTCCCTGCAAGAATAAACGAGCGCGCAAGACCCAATCATCTTCCTAACAATCTCCTTGATCTCTCCAGCCCAACTTGGGATCATGCCAGCCAAGTTCATTAGACTCATCTTCTATCCCCCCCATTGAAAATGGTTGACGACCTTCAAACGACACTATTATCAGTGAAAAGAACTTAATATCTCACGCCCCTTAATACACAAATGAAGTATGTCGCATGATTGATAGGATGTCAAGTCAAGTGCATACACTCCCTACTCTTACCTATGTCCCCACTTATCCGCGACCGCGGATAAGTGGGGCGCTTGCATTTCAAACAAAACGCTACTGCTCCAAAATCTTGAGGGCGCGGGAAAAATCCTCGGGGGGTTCGGCTTCAAAAGAAAGCCGCCTGCCCTCGGGAAAACTAAAAGACAGCGACCGCGCGTGCAGGAGCTGCCGTCCCGCGCCCGCAGGACAGCATATTTTTTTGCCGCCGTATTTTGTATCGCACGCAATCGGATGACCAATGGCTTTCATATGCACGCGGAGCTGGTGCATACGGCCTGTCTGGGGACGCAATTCCACCAAACTATACGCAGTACTCGATTTCAGCACCCGATATTCGGTGAGGGCGTCGCGTGCACCCCGCAGAACGGTGCGGCCTGTTGCCGCGCCGCGCAAGGTGGGATTACTCGCAAGCCGTCCAATGGCAAAGTCAATCACGCCCTCGCGCTTGCTTGGTTTGCCGCAGACAATCGCAAGATAGATTTTTTCCGCGCGGCGTTTCTGAAAAATCTCTTTGAGCGCAAAGAAACTTTTTTGATTCCGCGCAACGACCATAACCCCCGATGTGTCGCGATCCAGCCGATGCACAATACCCGGCCGCCTTTGGCGAGCCTCGTCCGGATGGGCGGGACGCACCGAGTCCTCGCCCACCCCCGCAATTTCCGGAAACTTTTCCAGTAAAAAATCAACCACCGTCAGTCCAGACACCGAACCGCCGCCGTGAACAGAAATACCCGGCGGCTTGTTGATGACAATCATATCATCATCAGAATAAATAATTTCTATCATCGTCCGACCCTAGCGAAATAATTCTCTTTCACAAGAATAAAACGCAAAATCCCCTGCGTGATAAGGCGGATGACCAGAGCAGCAAGCGCCACAACCCCGATGGTGATCAATTGCGTCAGCAGAGGCGCGTGGAGAAAAGCCGCAATAGTAAAAGAGAATATGCCAGACGGGTTTTGCGAGAAAACATTGAGCCCGTTCTCAATCACCCGCCTGATGAATACAAATCGCATAAATCCATAAGACAAAACCCCGAAAATAAGGACTTCGGCGATAAGCACCGGCATAAGCTTGCGGAAGAGCCAAATGCGATAAATGCGATTGAGCATCTCGCCGCGAAAACGCGGCGATGCGGACACCGATGGCACAGAAGTATTGTCCATAAAATAAATTAGTTAAGCTGTTCTTCGTTATCTATTTTTCTAAACAATTTCTTGGCGCGGAACAAGCGCATTTTCAATGTCGGAATAGAGATATTTTCTTCCTCGGCAATCACGCGATATGATTTGTCTTCCAGATAATACCTGCGCAGAACCGATTGCAGATGGCTCGGCATTTTTTCAAGCGCCCGCGCTACTGCGGACTTGGCGTCCGCGGCAAACGAGTACCGCACTTCCGGCGATTCTTCATCAATCGCCTCAAACACCGCCGGGTCATCAGTCAGGAACTCGCCCCGTTTCAATTTGCGATAATGCGTAATAGCGGTATTGATCGCGATTTTATACGCCCACGACTTAAACTCAATGCCTTCGTATTTTTCAAACTTGCCCGCATTTTTATAAATCTTTACAAACGCTTCCTGCACAATATCCTCTGCCTCGTCGCGATTGCGCACCACGCGCATAGCCGCCCGCAGAAGCGGCTCTTGATACCGTTCCACCAGCATTTCAAACATCGCGGGCTCGTGCTGGGAAGCCCGCAAAATATCCTCATCTTTCATTTCTAAAATGCCGGATTGAGATTTTTCTTCTTGCAGATGCCTACTCATAGTTTATGAACACTCCTCCACACCAATCAGTTGCTTATCAACATACCATAAAAATAGCAGATGCACAAGTTTTTTTATGTTCTAAACTATCCTATCATACGCTTATGCCGCACGCGATTGAAGTGAACAATTTAGTAAAACGCTATAAAAACGCCGCAGTGAATGCCGTGGATGGTATCTCATTTACCGTGGAGCAGGGATCGCTCTTTGCCTTACTTGGTCCCAATGGCGCGGGCAAGACCACTACTATTTCCATACTTACCACGACCCTCACCAAAACATCGGGGAGCGTGCATATCGCCGGATATGACAGCGAGCAGGAGCAGACCGCGGTGCGGCGAGTCATTGGCGTCGTATTCCAGCATCCGAGCTTGGATATCAATCTCACCGGCGAGGAAAATGTCCGCTTTCATGCCATTCTCTACGGCTTGTATCGTTTCCGTCCGAGCTATGGGCTCATGCCCGATTCGTATAAAAAGCGGATTGCGGAATTGAGCGAGATATTAGGTATCCGCAACGAGTTATTCCAGCCAATCAAGACATTTTCTGGCGGTATGCGCCGCAAGCTTGAAATCATGCGCGACCTCATGCATCAACCAAAAATTCTTTTTCTTGACGAACCGACCACCGGTCTGGATCCGGTAAGCAGGAAAAATCTCTGGGAGTATCTCTCTGCCGTACGCGCAAAACAAGGCACCACGATATTTCTTACCACGCATTACTTGGAAGAAGCCGAGCACGCGGATCGCGTCCTCATCATCAATCACGGAGTCATCGCCGCCATCGGCCGTCCCCAAGACATCCGACAAGAACTCACCGAGGAATACCTCCTCATAGATGCTCAGGATCACTCTCTACTTAATAAAGAATTAAACACCCTTAACATCACTTTTTCTCCAGCAGATGATGGACGATTGCGTATTGCGTTGCGCGGGCGTGAAGCATCCGCGATTATCCAATCAATCCGGACGCCGCTCTCATTTCTCCATATCCACAGCCCCACGCTTGAAGAAGCATATCTTGAAATGATCGGCCGCGAAGAACAGAAATAATCAACTATCATGCACGAACTCAACGCCATTATCACTATTGCCTATCGCGACTTCACTAAGTTTTTGCGCGACCGTCCGCGCATTCTCATCAGCTTCGTACTCCCGATCATTTTTGTCGGAGTACTCGGCGGATCCCTGCAGGCAAATCTTGCAAAAGATGTCGGCTTTAATTTTCTCGCGTTCGTTTTTGTCGGCGTACTGGCACAAGTCCTGTTTCAATCCACGGCATCCGGCATCATCTCGCTCGTGGAAGACCGCGAGCAGGACTTCAGCCAGGCAATCTTTGTCGCCCCAGTGCGCCGCTCCTCCATTATTATCGGAAAAATCATCGGCGAGGGGTCTGTTTCTTTTGCCCAAGCCGCAGGCATCATTATCTTTGGCATTATCATGGGCGTGCCGCTATCGCTCTGGCAATTGATCCAACTCCTGCCCGCGGCGGCCGCGGTCTCGTTTCTTGGCGGCGCGTTCGGCATACTTATCCTTGCCAATCTCGGTAATCAACAGCGCGTCCGGCAGATATTCCCGCTGGTCATATTCCCTCAATTTTTCCTCGCGGGCGTATTCAACCCCATCACACATTTACCGCCCGTACTTTTTATCCTCTCGCGCATTGCACCCCTGACCTACGGCGTGGATTTTCTCCGCGGCATTTACTACGCGGGCATGCCAGAGGCGTCAACCCTCGTCCTCCACTCCCCGCTCGTGAACCTCGGCATCATTGCCGCACTCTCCATAGTGTTCCTTGCCATCGGCACCGCGCTCTTTATCCGAAGCGAACGAGATAGATAATCCCCGCTCTTTCAAAAATTCAAAGAGTTACTGATCACGCCAAATGCTTCTGCCATTGCTCATCAGTCGCACATCGCCGTCCTGATCCGTGCGGAAAATTTTTACGCCGAATTTTTTGAGCGTATCCAATGTCTGTTGATACGGATGGCCATAGCGATTTTTTTTGCCAACCGAGATCACGGCGATTTTCGGCGACACGGCGGCTAAGAAATCTTCTGTAGTGGAGGTCTTGGATCCGTGATGCCCGATTTTTAATACATCCGATTTAATGTCGTCTCCGAAAAATAATATCTGATACTCAAGCGATTTCTCCATATCGCCGGTTAAAAGCGCGGTTGCCGACGCATCATATAATTTTGAGACAATCATAGCATCATGCACATTTTTTGGAGACGCGCCGATAAAACTTTGAAAAGGAGTCAATATGTCCAGATATGCGGTTTTTGAAAAACGCGCGCGCTGTCCGCGTTTGGCGATCACGACAGGAATATGTTTTCGCTCAAGCAAAGCGCGCCATTCGTTCCACTCCGGCGTAGAATAATTGACGCCGGACGTGAGCACCATACCGACATCATAGCGTTTCAATACTTGAATAAGCCCAGTGATATGATCCGCGTGCGGATGCGTCAAAATAACCAGATCAATTGAGCGGTCCCAAAAGGGCATCACCCTGCCGAGCCGTGCCAGCACCGCGTCGCTCGGTCCGCCGTCAATCAGCACCTGATTGCCATTGGGCATCTCAATAAAAATGCTATCTCCCTGGCCAATATCAAAGACACGCATCACCAAATTGC
>JBASTK010000062.1:0-3830 GCA_049274855.1 Candidatus Sungiibacteriota bacterium
AGATCCTCGGGCGTGAGTGGTGTCGGCAGTTTGAAATCATAATAAAATCCATGCTCAATCGTAGGTCCAATACCGAGCTGTGCTTTTGGAAATTTCTTCAAAACCGCCATTGCCAAAACATGCGCCAGCGAATGTCGGATATTATCAATGGAGGTTGTCTCGATTGCGGGGTGGTCTTTCATAGAAAAAGCATAGCACGATTTATGCAGGGATTTCAAATGCTTCGTCGCAGAGGATTTTAGTAACGCCGTCTTTGTCGGATATTTTACCCCGTACAATGAGTATCTTTTCTTTCTGCCAGATTTTCGGATTTTGTGCAAGTAATTTTGGGAATACCAGCACTTCGGTGCGTGCGGTCGCATCTTCCATTTGAACAAAGAGCATGGGCTCGCCGGATTTGGTGGTGAATTTTTGTATTACAGAGACGAGCCCTACAATAGAAACGGTTTTATTGCGCAGGGAGAGGGTGATGTCTTTTAAGGGAAGCGCGTGATTTTTTTTGAGCTGGTTGATGTATGCTTCCATCGGGTGCTCGGTGATGTAGAGCCCGAGCAATTCTTTTTCCCATGCGAGCCGTTCTCGTTTGGGAACCGGTTCGGCAGGGCGCAAGTGCAGGGATGCGGTATGGATCTCAGGCGTTGCGGAAAATAAATTCGTTTGTCCTCCGCGCGCCGCGGCGTGCGATTCGCGGTTGTAGTCCAGAAGCAGATCAAGATTGGCAAGCAGTTGATTGCGCTCGCCCAAAGTATCCAGCGCGCCGCATTTGATGAGTGATTCCAGCGATTTTTTGTTGAAGTCCTTGTGGCGGACGCGTTCGGCAAAATCAGCAAGCGAGATGAATCTTCCGCGTGTTTGCCGCTCGGTAATAATCGCTTCTACGATATTGAACCCGACATTTTTGATGGTCTCAAGTCCGAAACGGATTTTGTCTTCTGCGCGATCAGCGCCTTTGATAAGGGTGAATTTGGCGTAGCTCTCATTGATGTCTGGCGGGAGCACGGGTAATTGCATCCGCCGGCATTCGGTGATGATTTCGGCGATTTTTTCTATATCGCCGGATTCGGCGGTCAGTAATGCCGTCATGTATTCGGATGGATAATTCGCTTTCATATAGGCGGTTTGATACGCGACGCGGCCATAGCAGGCGGCGTGTGCTTTATTGAATCCGTACGCGGCAAATGGTTCAATAAGCCGCCACAGCTCGTCTATTTTTTCCTGGCGCATACCGTTTTTACGAAGCCCATCGGCGAGTTTTTCTTTTTGCGCTGACATTTCTGCGGGTATTTTTTTTCCCATGGCTTTGCGCAGTTTGTCCGCTTCAAGCCACGAATAGCCGGCGAGATTAATAGCGGTGAGCATAACATCTTCTTGGTAGACGAGGACGCCGTAGGATTGTTCAAGAATGTCTTTCATTCTTGGGTCAAGATAGGTAACAAGGCGCGGATTGTGTTTGCGCTGGATGTATGTCGGGATGGAGTCAATGGGCCCCGGGCGGTATAAGGCGACCATGGCGTTGATGTCGTGGATGGAAGTTGGCCTCAGATCTTTGAGATAGCGCGTCATACCGGACCCGCCGAGCTGAAACAATCCCATGGTCTCGCCGTTCGCGAGAAGGGAAAATGTTTTTTTATCGTCGAGCGGTATGGTTTCAATATCAATGCTAACGCCGTGATGGAATTTTACTTGCTTGATGGCATCTTCAAGAATGGAGAGGTTGCGGATGCCGAGGAAATCAATTTTGGGGAGTCCGACGGCAAACGCAGGATCTGAAGAGTATGACGGGTCAATGGAGGTCATTTCGTATTGCGTGATAATCTTGCCGCCTTTAGGGTCAAGCTGGAGCGGGATATATTCTATAAGGGGTACGGGAGATATGACTACGCCCGCGGCATGTACCGAGACATGCCGCACACACCCTTCGAGTTTTTTTGATTGGTCGATGATGCGCCGTACATCGGACTCGGCGTTATATAGCTGTTTGAGCTCTGGCGTTTCTTTGAGCGCACGCTCCAGCGTCATGGGAAATCCTTGCGCGCCGATGGGGATGAGTTTTGCAATTCGATCGCCAATTATATACGGGTATCCGAGTGCGCGCGCAACATCGCGTACCGCGCCGCGCGCCATCATAGTGCCGAATGTGCCGATCTGGGCGACATGGGCTTCGCCGTATGTTCGTTTCGCGTAATCAATTACTTCATCTCGCCGGTTGTCCGCAAAATCCATATCAAAATCCGGCGGTGCGGGTCGCTCAAGATTGAGAAATCGTTCAAACGGGAGCTTGTATTCAAGCGGATTGACCGGCGTGATGCCCGTAAGATATGCGATGAGCGATCCGCCGCCGGATCCTCTGACCGTAGTGAATATTTTCTGTTCATGCGCAAAGCGCATAAAATCGGCGACGACGAGATAATAGGCAAGAAACCCTCTTTTTTTAATAATATCAAGTTCATATTCAGCGCGTTGCGTGAGTTCTGGTGTTTGTATCAGTCCGCGTTTTGCAATGCCGTCATAAGTGAGACGGCGCAGTTCGCTTTCGTGGTTTGTATTCTCCGGTATATGCGGCTCTGGGAGTATCCATGTGCCGAGCGCCGGCCGTATGTTCACGCGTTCTGCAATTTCCTGTGTCTGCTCTATGGCAGAAAGATATTCGGGCAGGAGGGATGCCATTTCGTCGCCGGAGCGCAGGGAAAGATTGGCATTTTTCATCGTGAGGCGGTTTTCGTCATTTAGTTTTGCGCCGGTCTGAATGGAGAGCATAATGTCCTGCGCCTCGCGGTCTTCAAGCCGTACATAGTGTACATCGTTGGTGGCAATCATACGCGCGCCGGTTTTTTGGGAGAGTGCGGCGAGCGCCGTATTGGCAGGGCGCGTGTCCGGGTATTCGAAATGCGGCATAATTTCCAAATAAAAATTTTCTCGGCCGAAGACATTCTGATATTCTCGGATATGCCGTTCTGCGCGGTCAAGATTTTTATTCTGGATTGCGCGCGCTATTTCTCCGGCAAAGCATCCGGAAAGCGCGATAAGTCCTTTTGCGTGCTGGCGCAAAAGATTTTTATCCACGCGCGGTTTGTAGTAAAATCCTTCAAGGTGGGCTTTGGTAGTGAGCTTGATGAGGTTGTGATACCCTTCGGTGGAATAGGCGAGTACCGTGAGGTGATATCGTTTGTCGTCTATACCGGGATTTTTGGAATGCATATCTCCAGCCGCAATATACATTTCGCATCCGATGATGGGATTGATGCCTGCTCTGCGGCATTTTTGATAAAACTCAATCGCGCCGTAGAGATTGCCGTGATCCGTGAGCGCCAAGGAATCCATGCCGAGATTTTTTGCGGATGCTATGATTTCGTCTATTTTGCCCAATCCATCAAGGAGCGAATAGTGCGAATGGACATGGAGATGAGTGAATTTCATGCTTTGCATCATACCCTATGAGCGAATTTTTCCAAGTGATTATCGGCATTGACGAAGCGGGCCGCGCCGCCCCTCCTTGGAGGGGCGAGCCTCGCCCTGCTTCTATTATAGGTATAGATGAAGCTGGGCGGGGCCCGCTGGCAGGACCCGTCGCGGTCGGCGGAGTGAAAATAAGTCAAAGGATAAAGGATAAAGGGCAAAAGGCGCGCGAGATATTTTTCGGCATCAAGGACTCAAAACAATTAACCGAGAAGCAAAGGGAAGAGTGGTTTTTGTTTTTGACCACGCATCCGGATTTGGAGTGCGCGGTGGCTATGGTGTGGCCGCGGGTGATTGACCGGATCAATATCCGTAATGCGACACTGCTTGGTGCGTCGCGGGTGTATCGTAAATTGATGGGCACGGTGCGGGGT
>JBASTK010000063.1:0-2026 GCA_049274855.1 Candidatus Sungiibacteriota bacterium
AGGCAAGCACGAACATACCGATGATACCCCACCAGATAATGCCTTTGGCTTTTTTGAGCTCTTCCTGATTGCCGGCGGACGCAATCAGCCGCACAATGCCCCAACCAAATACTACGAGCGCAATCAACCAAACTAACTGCGCCGTCAATTTGACGAGTCCGATCATACTGATGATAATCCCGCTTATCTCCGACACGGCATCAGCCATACGAATACTCGCCGCCCACAATGCGGCGGCGAGTATCAGGGAAGTATAAGATTTTTTCCGGAAATATATGCTCACAGAAAAATACTGATGTTATGGATTTGGCGTGACACTCGGAATCCTGATGGCGCCTCCATCCTGGCCTACGCCTACCGAAGTGCCAATAAATCTCACCAGGCCAAACACGCTTGCCAGCACAAAGATACCAATCACGCCCCACCAGAGAAATGAACGCGCTTCTTTTTCTTTTTCCGGATTGCCCGCAGATGAGATATATTTGACCACGCCCCAGCCGAATACCAATATCGCAAGTACAAATACAATCGTGATAACGATATTAAGAATAGAGAGCGAGCTTGTCGCAAGACCTCTAATATTTTCAAGCTGGGCAAATGCCGCGATAGGTGCTGTGAGCATAACCGCAACCGCCGCAACTTTCTTGAACGAAGATGAAATAGACATAAGGTAAAAAAGTATTAGTTAGTAGTTGTTAATAAGTAGATTGATACATCAAATGATAACACATGACGAACGAAATGGAATAGGAAATCGACCTTTCGTTAGTATAGCAGTCAATAAGAAATAATCAAGTACTCATTTTCTTGTCATTCCCGTGCAAACGGGAATCCAGATTTTTATGAAAAAATACTCTGGATCATCGGGTCAAGCCCAATGATGACATACCCTCAACTTGATCGGGGGATGACACTTTAGCACTGAACCTGACCCGGGGAAGGAGCACCAAAGAGCTGGACAGCCGCGCTCGCAATCACGAATGATCCCACGATGATGGCAGTGCCAATCACCACATTGAGCAGGAGTTTTCTCGCTTCCGTGACTTTGGCGCTATTGCCGGAAAGCCCGGCGAATACAAACCGCAATCCCACGATAATGATAGTGATGACCGCAATCGGAACCGCCACCTGTATTGCCGCAGCCGAGATCGTCTTGATCAAACAGGGGAATGATGTGGCGGCAATCGGATTG
The DNA here is from genome assembly GCA_049274855.1 of Candidatus Sungiibacteriota bacterium. GTDB lineage: Bacteria > Patescibacteriota > Minisyncoccia > Sungbacterales > HO2-52-23 > 2-02-FULL-52-23. The sequence continues at coordinate 1,193 of JBASTK010000063.1, forward strand.
GGAATATCCGTGCTATCAGCGGCAAGCGCAAAATGTACTATCGCAAGTATACCAAAAACAAAGCCGCTCCGCAAAAGAGTTTTCCACAAGATGAATTTTTGATGTATCCGCATAGAATTATGGCTGGGTATTATGCCAATACAGAAATGCCCGGCATAGCCCGAAATATACGATCAAAAGATGCAAGATGCGCGATACCTCTTTGTTTCATAATCGCGACAATGATCGCGTCGACAAAACTCGCATTTTTCGTAGACCATGAACGCAAGTATCCAAGAGCCGCGGTTTCTATGCCTTCATCGGCATAAATCAGCTCAATATCTCTAGAACGGCTGTATATCGTATCCGCAAACCGCAACGCAAGCGCCTTGCTTGCTCGCTGGCTCAAAACCGTAATGACTTCGGACACCACAACATTTGCCGTCATTAAATGCCGCTTAGCATTTTTACATTGAACCCATAAGGATACGGCGCGCTCATGCAGGGCATCGTCTTTATTTAAGAGGGCGATAAAGACATTCGCATCAACAAAAACTTCAGCTTTACTTTCCATACACAACCTCATCAACACGATCCGCAAGATGCGTCTCGCCGGTATTGCCTGCATATCGGGGCAAGTCCCAAATGGATCGTTGCACCGCCCCACCATCCCCATCCCGCGACTCTTGTCCAATACGAAGATAGCGATGGATTAGACCGCGGAGAAGGGCGTTGACGCTTTGATCTTTCATCAACGCCGCATGTTTCAATGCCTTCAAATCGCGCCGGGGTAGGCGGATATTCGTAATGGTAAACTCCTCTGTGCCCTGCATACTATCATTGTATGTTTATAGA
>JBASTK010000064.1:0-1942 GCA_049274855.1 Candidatus Sungiibacteriota bacterium
TGTTTAGTTTGGTAGTGATGTTGGGTCAATATGACAATTTTTTCCAGAAAGTAATGAATACGAGGTCATATATTTATCATAATTATGCTCATACATAGATTTCCGTTCAATAGTATTTAAAATTAGATTTTCTACCTCGTTTACCCGATCCTTAATTCTCTTATGTTGTGTAAGTAATTCTTTCGAGAGATCTGGATATATATCTGGTTCAGTGCCCAAAATACAACCGTATCCCGTTCCGTCCTCCTGTATTGCGGCTATAAAGGTACTCTCACTGAAGACCTCAGTAAATTGAATTTGCAATCCCATCGCGTACTGCAATTCCGCGGCGCGAATGCGGGCTGAATCTGGATGTAATTTAAATATAGCAAGCTCCACATCATCGCGGATGTTGTTGCGATTGGCGTCTATGCCTTGCACGGTTTTGTCCGCATCAGTCCCGGGATCAGGCGGCAGATTCTTGCCCATCACATCATCAAGGGTAAGGCGAGTCGCGTGTATCTTTGCCACCTGCTCATCCGTCTTTTTTTCGCCCCACAAAACAAACATCCGATACACCACGAGAGCCGCAAATGCAACAGCGATAACGATAAAACCCCACTTCAGTATTTTGAGAAACAAACGCATGCCTCTATTGTAAAGAGGAGACCGCCATAGCGTCAATCGCGGTTATCCCCCACAAAGATGCCTCAATGGCAACGGATGTCGCAATCGGAGGGTTCATTGCATCCTCTGAAAAAATGAGATGTATTTAATCATCACAGCGAAGGTCTCCAAGATAGTGGTATCCTTTTTGGGATGCGAAGACAAAATATGCGGTTTGGGCGATGGCGGCTGGAAGATTCCCGTAGTACCACTCGTCCCACCAATCACCCAGCGGAGAATCCATAGTCCATCTTTCTTCGTCAAAGAATAGGATTTGGAGCGGAATATATTTCAGGCCATTGAACGATCTGATTGAGCCGCCACTGTATGCTTGCCATATCTTTTCTTTAGGGAGCGGCGAGGAGCGAAGCTCTCCGACAAAAAAATCGCATACACCGGAACCATGCGTGGAGGGACCCCCGAGATATGTCTTTTTCTGCAGTAGTGTTGATTCCGGAGGGTGATAGGAATCGGCTGCCCGGAAATTTATTTCAAGAATCCAAAGTCTGAGATCGTGCAGAGGCATCCCTTTGTAAAGTAAAAAGAACAGAGACGAGATAATGAGCGCCGGTATGACTATGGTAAGGGAGGCGATGGTGAAAAGAGTTTTATGCGGATGTTCTGCGATCATTGGAGCCATTTTTTAGCAAGGGGATAAAATTCATTGGCTATCTGTAGACCGCGATCGTTGGGCTGGGGATGGGCGTGTGGCGTTTTGCCTTTCAACGAATATAAGGATGCGATGATGTCCGGTGATTTGCTGATGTTAACATATTTTTGCCACTCATCGATGAGTTTACGCATTCTTGCCGCTGCGAAGAAAATACTATGTTGTGGTTGGACTACATAGGTATACAGATGCGATCGGGAGGTTTTCCTGATTCTGCTGCCGCTCATTATTGATGAGGTTTATACAATGCGGCAACATCGGCTAACTCGGGGTGCTGGCTTAGGATGGTGAAAACATCGCGCATGTCTTTGTTGGGATGAATGGATACGATCCGCGCATCCGCGTCCGCTATAATAACCGCCGTCACTTCTCCCCGCGCGACATGACTCGGCGACAGACCCAGCTGCTTTATTATCTCCGGATCGTCGTGATCAAACGAATGGAAGGAACCGCCAAGCATATCAATAAAGCCGATATACGCCCCACACTCGTAATATGGGCAGTAGGGAAGTTCTTTGATCGTTTCGTGGATGATAAGAAAATAAAACTTCGGATTTTCGCGCGTCCCGCCGGTTGGCACAAATGGAAGCGGTGCGCCGACTTCAATCGCGCCGAGCCGGCGCACTC
>JBASTK010000065.1:0-2163 GCA_049274855.1 Candidatus Sungiibacteriota bacterium
ACAAAAGCATATGTCGGCGAAGAAACAGCTTGCCGATGCGGTTCAGAAGGCGGTAATAGAGGCATTAATAAAACACAGTACTGAATTTGGGTATCTCTATCCCAGTTCAACACCGAGCTATCAGGAGCGCCTGAAGCCGCATATCTTCTTGTGGCCCTACGGCCACGAGCTCCATTTCAAGCCCGGCACCAAACAAAAATGGGTGAAGAAGTAGCCGAGGACAATTTTTGGAAATCAACAGACAGCCCGCAACAAAAAATTTAATTCGTAAAGAATCTTTTGCCTTTTATCCATGTTGCTTGTATGGATATGTTTCCGATTTCCGACGGAGCAACGGCAAAGGGATTTTTTTCAAGGACGGCGAAGTTTGCTTCATAGCCCGCGGCTATCTTTCCTCGTATACGATCCATTCCCGCAACGGTTGCCGGCGCGGCAGTATATGCACCGATCGCCTCTTCCAGCGTAATCCGCTGGTGCTCAAATGGGGCCTTTGCGACTGCCCATGCGATGCCCGCTAATGGCCCAGAGGGCATATCATCAGAGCCGAATGCCAAAGGCGCGTGCGCATCCATGATACTGCGGAACGGATTTATTTTTTTGACGCCTTCTCCGAGGCGCGTGCGATAATTTTCCACATCCCACGAGAAATTCGGCTGCATGGAGGCGATCCCGCCGTGTTCGGCGAGTGTCTTGATTGCGTTCTCATCGGGCATCTCAAAATGTTCAAATCTCCACAAAGAAATATCTCTGGCGTATTCTTTGCGGAGTCGGTTGAAGATCGTGACGGCAAAATCAATCGCGCGGTCCCCGATGCAATGGATGGCAATCTGTGGCAACCCCAACCCGACGGCTTGTCGGACGATACCAGCGCATGCCTCAAAATCAGTTCGCAAGATGCCGCGCCCGGTTCCGTCGGCATACGGCTGATTTACGGCGGCGGTGCTGGTCCCGATCGCGCCATCCAGAAATATCTTTACCCCCGCTATGCTGAAATTTCCGTGCCGCACTTTCAAAAAGCGCATGATCTGCGAAGGATGCTCTAGAAGGCGGGGATTCAGATAGGCAATGACGGGGATGGGCAGTAGCCCTTTCTCATCAAGTTCCGCATACGCTTCCATCTGCTGTGTAGTCGCTACATTCATATCATGCGCCGCGATGATGCCATGGGTAGTAAGTTTTTGCAGGTAGAGGGGAATACTTTGGATATAGGACTCCGTATCAGGTGCTGTCGCAATAATCGCGCGCTCAAACAACTCTTCGGTCACAAAACCATCCACGATCTCTCCGGCGACCCCTTGTTCTTTTAGCAATGCTTCCCCTTTCTTGTTAAGAAGGCCGCCGTGATATGAGATATTGATCAAGAAAATTCCATGATCTGAAGAAATATGATCCAAATCCTCCTGTCTGATTTTCCCCCAGGTACTCTGATTCCATCCGTGGCAGACAATCCATTGGTTTTCGGGCGTGACGCGTGCTTTTTCTACTATGCGCGACCTCGCCTCTTCCCACCCGAGATTTGCTTCCCGTAAATCAAGTTCGGAAAGCGTTCGCGCTCGTCCCGCAGGATGCGTATGCGCGTCTTCAAAACCGGGTAGGATCCATCCGCCCCGCATATCTACCCTTTGTATGTCCGAAGACAGATATGATGCCGTTTCTGCCGCGCTTGAAAATACTTTTGTAATCAAGCCCCCGGAGCCAACTAAAAGCCCGGGAGACCACACGCGATCTCCCAGATAAAATTTTCCATTTAAAAAAATCGTATCCATGGCTGTATGTATGCCGTACATTATAGTCGCTTGTTTTGTCATGGTAAAGCGAGGAGATTGCATCTCCTCGCTGGGCTGACGAATGGTGCCTCCCGTTTACATGGGGAGATAGAATACGAAAAGATTTGCCATGCGTCCTTCTTGCGAAATGTCGCTTGCGAGCGATTCCATGGCGCAGTGGCTCTCAAGCCGCCCCGCCACTTTCATGCCGAGATTGACATTGCTCCGCAGTACTGCGGCATGGTTTGCGCGGGACTCCGTATACACAATCGAGCTGGAGCGATTGATTTCCTGCAGGAGTCGCGCCTTGCATGTCTGGGCGAATCCGTGTCCCCGCCATGCCGGCAGGCAGGCGGTCTCGGAAATTTCTATGAGCCGCCAGTATCCGCTCCCGACC
>JBASTK010000066.1:0-1970 GCA_049274855.1 Candidatus Sungiibacteriota bacterium
GTTCTTTCCAGCGATCTATCCACGCATCCAAAGTAGTGTTGTGATTCAGAGTCAGAAGAAAACTACAATCACCAGACAACCCTCGGGGATTAAAACACAACAGATATTGCAAATTACCTCTTTCACCACCTGTATAATACCATTCTTTGGGATACTTCACCTCAAACCCATACTCCTCGTTGCGGTAAGTTTTCCATGATAAGGTGTCAGGAACCTCTTGTGGCGGCAACTGGATCGGTGACGTGTACCCCGTATATTCTATGCTCCGCAGATATTGTTGATATTTGTAGGCAAAAAATCCGCCACCTAAAAGTATTGCGGCGGCAAGCGCGATAATAATACTGGAGATGCCGAAACCTGCGATGGATGGTGTATCCGCTTCAATTTTTTTCAAGACAAATTCTTTGATGCGGATGACTGCTTCAAGAGCCGTATCGGCATCATTGCGTTGAAACGCGACAAAATCATCCGGATAGCGGGACTCAATGTAAAACTGCGTAAGATATCCCGCATCCTCCCGTATTTGAACAAACGACGGATCCGCACCCTTGCAGTCCTCGACAAGGATCAACAAATCATGCACTTTTCGCACATGCAGTTCGTGATGCGCGAGAAAACCTTTAAGATATTTCTCCGCCGCTTGCTGGGCGTGAAAACACGCAAGATTCGGAGATCCGGTGCCTTTCTCAAGAATCAATTTCACCAATGCTAAATCATCATCGCCGCGGGCAAACCAGTTTTGGACATATTTTGTCGTCATAGGAATCTCCTCAGTGGAGGACAGTAAGCCGCCTGTGAGGCAGTGTAAAGATAAATGGATTCTCTGGTCTTGAATAAAGAGTTCTGCCGTTTCGCATAATATCTTCTATAAAAAGATTTTGGTTTTCGTTGATACTTTTTTTGACTTCTTCCGGCGTATATACCAAGATATCAACCGACATCGTGCGAGGAGACAGGAACGATTGAATCTCATTTGCTCTCTCAAACCGCCTTTTTTCGGAGCGTTTTATGATAAACAAATCAACATCGCTCCATTCGTGCGGCTCCCCCCATGCCCAAGACCCGAAAAGGATGATTTTTTCGGGCTGGAATTCGCGGACGATCTTGTCCGTTATCTCTTTCAATTTCGATTCAATAGCGATCCGCTCCATAGTCTCATCATATCATACAATCTTATGAATTTGAAATGCGAAAATCTATTTTTTTTTGATCAAGGGCTTTGGCGAGCAGCCAGAGTTTTGCCGCAACTTCAAGTTTTTTGTCCGCCGACATCCGCCGAAAAATATCATCCTGCATGTCCTGCGCCATCGTGTCCCTCACCGATAAGGATTTATTCATGTTCGCTCTTTATTTTTACTTCCGTCATCCGCAATTGTCGCAATGCCTCTTCCGCCTCGCCGGGCTTGAATGGCTTGGAGTGCCACAAATAATCAAACTCCATAAAATCCACGCCTTTGCCCGGAATTGTATGCGCGATAATTAATACCGGTTTTTCATAAATCGCCTGCGCTTCTTCGTATCCGTTTACGATTTCTTCAAAATTATGACCGTTTATCTCTATCACATGCCAGTTAAACGCCTCGTATTTTGCGCGGAGCGGCTCCAGCGGCATAATGTTTTCCGTCATGCCGTCAATTTGGATATTATTGCGATCAATAAGCGCGGTGAGATTATCCAGTTTTAATTTTCCCGCAAGCATTGCCGCCTCCCATGTCTGACCGCACTGCTGTTCTCCGTCAGACATCAAGCAATAGATATTTATTTTTTTAGCATTCATTCTTGCGGCGATTGCCATACCCACTGCCTGCGATAATCCGGAGCCAAGCGGTCCCGATGTGGTTTCAACTCCGGGCAGAGCTGTCCGATGCGGATGCCCTTGTAGGCGCGTGCCGAATTGCCGCAGTGTCTTCAATTCCTCCACCGGAAAGTACCCTGCCCGCGCCATTGCGCTATATCGCACCGGGACGATA
>JBASTK010000067.1:0-2946 GCA_049274855.1 Candidatus Sungiibacteriota bacterium
ACGCATCCGCCATTGGCATGGACTTCTGTTCCCGAAATTTTTCGGGATTTTGCTGTTTGTATTGTTCGAGGAGATCCATATATGGCGAAATTCTAAACTCTAATTTCTAAATCCTAAACAAACCCAAATCACAAAGGCGGGATTTCTTTGAGGACTAATGATCAGTTTATTTTACCCCCCCCTATTATTTTGGCAAGACAGAGTTATCCCCAGCATTGATTTTGAATGCTATGCCGGGCGCGATACTCCCCGCAAGGATTCGGTCGGTGATGGACTTTTCTATATGATCCTGAATCCACCTTTGCATTGGCCGCGCGCCGAATTGCGGATCAAATCCGCCAGCCGCAACTGCATCAATGAGTTCTGGTGTTATTTCCAGCATATAATTTTGCTTTTTGAGGCGGCGGGCAAGTTTATCCAGCATCAGAGCGGCAATGGCGCGGAGCGTTGGCGGATCCAGCGGAGAGAAAATAACGAGTGAGTCAAAGCGATTGAGCAGTTCCGGGGAGAGATGCGCTTCTTTTTCTATATGCTCAATAAGCGCATTTTTTTGCGCAACGGGGTCTTTGTTTTGTCGGATCATGTCTTGGATGAGTAGCGCGCCGGCGTTGGATGTGGCAATGATAATCATATTTCGCAGGATTATACGCTCGCCCAGCGCATTGGTGAAAAAGCCCTCGTCAAGAATAGCAAGAAATATATTGCGGATTTCAATTCGCGATTTTTCAAATTCATCAAGGAGGATCACACTATAGGGCGTATGGCGCACTGCCGCGGCAAGAAGTCCCGGGTCGTTTCTCTCGGCAGATCCGAGTAATTTTGCGATGTCTTGTTCTGTCTGGTACTCGCTCATATCAAAGCGGATCATCCGCTCTTCGTCGTTGAAATACACCGCGGCAAGGGCTTTTGCTGATTCTGTTTTGCCCACGCCGGTGGGGCCGAGGAAAAGAAAACTGCCGATGGGGCGTTTGGGATTGCGGATGCCTGTGCGGCTGCGGCGGATGGTATCGGCAATGGCGGCGATTGCGGTATCCTGTCCGATGACCCGTGCATGGAGCGCGGATTCAAGGTTTTGGAGGGCGGCGCGCTCGTCCGGAGTAATGACGCCCATAGGGATACGCATTTTTTCAGAGACAATGCGCGAGATATGCTTTGGTAGGACAATGCGTTCTCCTGCCGCAATTACAGAACCGACAATTTCTTCTAATATGTCAATAGCGCGTTTTGGCAGTGCGCCTTCGGTGAGGTGATCCAGCGCGGCATCTGCTGCGGCGCGGAGGGCGGGATAAGTGATGAGGACTTTTCCACGGTACGCATCCTCCAGCATAGCGGCGTGGTCTTCCATGATGGTTATGAGGCGCGTTCGGTCAATATCGCCAAGATAAATAATGCCAAAATGGGCGAGCAATCCCGCATCAGACGCAATAATACGGCGGAATGGGGCGGTATCCGCGAGGGCGACGCAATGCAGTGCATGGCTTGCAAGATAGGGTGCGAGAATATGCCTCACACTGATACCAAGAGACGCGAGCGATGCGACAAACTCTGGAAATGCTTCAATAGCAAGGATGATATTGCCCGCCGCCGCCGCTTCGTTGAATATATTAATAAGTAATGCTTCGGTATCGCTTTTGGTTTTAGCGCTTGCGGTAATAGCGGCGCCGTCAAGCATGATAATATGTTTGTCTTCAAGCATAGGCGATGCAATACCTTGTCTGATGCGGTCTGCGAGAGCTGAGAGAATGGTTTTTTTGCCTGCGCCCGGATCGCCGATGAGGAGCGCATTGGCACCTGATTGTTTCAGGAGGGAGATCTCCAGCAAGCGCAGTTCGGTTTCTCTGCCGACGATTCTATCTGCGATGCTGGCATCGCCTATAAGCTCGCGGCCGAATTGAGCGAGATAGTAGGTGCGGCCGTATGCCCATTGTTTGCCGATGCCCGGGATTGCCGCCAGTTGTTCTCGCGTCCACCAGCGTTTTATGCGGTCTTGTTTTGTTAATAACCGCTCTACCCATATTGCCGCTCCGCGCAGGTCATCCTCGGTAAGTTCCGATGCAAGAAAAAGATTTTTGACCGGGACGCAGTTCGTAAAGAGGAATAAAAGCAGATCGCCGCATCCGATTTCTTTTCTATGAGACCTGGTCTCATAGGATTGTGTTAGGAGGGTTATCGGATCAATGGTGTCTGCTGTATCTGATGCGGCGGCTCGTCCTTGCGCCAAAGTTGGCGCGGGGGCGAGCGCATCACGATAGGTTTTTATATCAATGCCAAGACGCGCAAGGATGGCGCATCCGACCGGGGCGCGGATGAATCCGCGCGCTATTTTTGTTATGCTCGTCCTGTTGCTACTTGCGGCGCGCCATATTGAGGATGCGTAATAATTAAAACGGCGGGCGATATCTTCATCCGTGCCATCGCCTTCTCTTATGTATGTCTGCGAGCGGGCGTAGGCATCCAGCATAAGGAGCAGGAGCCGCAGGGCAAGGGCGAGCGCAAATAATCTGACCGAAGAAATAAAAAGTGATGCAAGTATCGCGCCAAGCGCCGCATAACCAAGATATGCGCGAGATTGCCGCGGCAGGACATTTTCAAGTCGTGAGACGCCGGCGAACCTGTTTTTAGAGAAAGAAAAAGTCATCATAAAGGTAACTGCTGTTTAATATATGGTCTTCGCAAGACCATATATTATGGTAAAAGCGTCCGTGGCAAAAGCGAGAAGAAAAAGAATAATAAAGGGAAGTATGAGCCAGAAAATAAATATGATAATGAGAAGAACAGCAAGGAGGATTTCCGAGACCGCGCCTATGGTAATGACGATAACGCGGAGCATGAATCCGACGGCGCGTGCGATGAGATTGAGCGTGATATTCTGCGCACTGCCCGCAATGTCCGTGATGCTAATGCCACCCGAGTGGATGCGGGAGAAAGGCGAGAAGAGCGTGCGGG
>JBASTK010000068.1:0-4479 GCA_049274855.1 Candidatus Sungiibacteriota bacterium
GCTACAATGATGCCGGCAAGCGACAACATAGCCACTCCCGCGACAGCGATGCCGTAAAGTCCGAAGATGAGAAATGCGGCTATCATGCCCGAGGCGATGACGAGCACCGGGAAAGCTGTGGCTTCCATAGACATGGCGAGTCCCATAATCATATTGGTGCCGTGCCCCGTGAGCGATGCGCGGGCGATTGATTTGACGGGACGGAATTTCTTGGAGGTGTAATACTCGGTGACAATTGCCATAAGACCGGTGACTGCGATGCCGACTGCGGACGCAAGAAAAAATGGGTTGACAAGCGCGCGCGGGAGTAATGCTGCGAATAGCGGCCAAAGGGAGGCGAGTACCACAGCTGACGCGACAAAGAGTCCCCAATACATCGCAGGCATAATGCCGGATTCTTTTTTTACCCGTACAATCAGCGCTCCTACGATAGAGGCAATAATAGATATGCCGCCGATGACAAGCGGAAGGAGCGTCATAGTATCATTGCCTGGGAACAAGAGCGATCCCAAAAGCATCGCCGCAATGGAAGTGACGGCGTATGTTTCAAATAGATCCGCCGCCATTCCCGCGCAATCGCCGACATTATCGCCAACATTATCAGCGATCACCGCTGGGTTGCGCGGGTCGTCCTCTGGGATGCCTGCTTCTATTTTGCCGACCAGATCAGCGCCGACATCAGCGCCTTTGGTAAAAATCCCCCCGCCAAGGCGTGCGAATACTGAAATAAGCGATCCGCCGAATGCCAGACCGATGAGCGGCGCAACGCTCTGCGCGATATAATAGAAGAGAGATACGGAAAAAAGACCGAGCCCTACAACGAGAAACCCAGTAACAGAGCCCCCAAGGAATGCGACACGGAATGCCTTAGAGAGACCGATCTTTGCGGCTTCGGTGGTGCGGACATTGGCATCCACCGATGTCATCATGCCCAAATACCCGGCAAGCGCTGATGCAACTGCGCCGATGATAAATCCTGCGGCAGTCATGCCGCCAAAGACGATCCAAAGCAGCGGCGCCACAATGAGCGCTACTGCGCCCACGGTTATGTTTTGCCGCTTGAGATACGCGCGCGAACCCTGCTTGATTGCAGTAGCAATTTCAATTTGCATACCGCTCCCGGCAGGATATTGTCGGATGACATAGATGAGGGCAAGCGCAAATATGATGGCAACGAGCGATGCGATAATAGGGAATAGGATCATACACGAATGACAAATGTCAAAGCTCAAATGTCAAATCAAATCAAAAGTTAAAAATCCAAAAGCGTCTTGGTCATTTGGACTTGAAGCATTGATTTGTCATTTGGATTTTGTCATTTGGATTTATTAGACCTACTGCGTAAATATTTTCGTAGCGAAATTATCAGATTTCGTGCGAGACGAAGCAAAAATTATGAAACATATACGGCGTATATGATGAATAATTTTTGCAAAGTCGTAGCCGAAATCTGGAAATTGCAGCAGAAGAATATTTACGCAGTAGGTCTATTATTCATTTGGCGCAATATCGGGAGCAACATCGGCAATTGTCTCATCGGATTCAGCCGCTTCGGTTTCAGGAATGAAGGGCGGCCGCACATCTATTTTCCAGCCCGTGAGTTTTGCCGCGAGCCGCACATTTTGACCCCTTTTGCCGATGGCAAGCGATAGCTGGTCTTCTGGCACGGTGACGCGCGCATCATGCCGATGCTCATTTATCTCAACACTGATGACTTTTGCGGGCGAGAGCGCGTGCGCGATGAGTTCTTTTGGATCATCGGACCACGCGATAATATCTATTTTTTCGCCGCCCAGTTCCTGTATCACCGTGGATACTCGCACGCCTTTTTGTCCCACGAGCGATCCTACGGGATCCACGCCGGATTCGTGTGATACTGCGGCGACCTTGGAGCGGGATCCTGGCTCGCGCGCTATGGCTTTGATTTCCACCGCACCTGTCGCGATTTCCGGCACTTCCAGTTCAAAAAGTTTCTTGAGCAGGCGCGGATGCGTGCGCGAGAGGAATATCCCCGGACCGCGCGGATTTTTTTCTACGAGCGCGATAAGCACTTTGACGCGCTCTCCAATGCGGTAGTGCTCGCCCGGAATCTGTTCTTCGGGTGGCAGCATACCCGCACTGCGCCCGATGTCCACATAAACATTGCGTCCTTCCACGCGCTGAACTAGACCGTTGGCGAGCTCTCCCTCTTTGTCTTTATATTCATTAAATACGGCTTCTCTTTCCGCCTCGCGGATGCGCTGGAGGATGACTTGTTTGGCGGTTTGCGCCGCGATGCGTCCGTAGCCAGCGACTTCGTCGTAGGTGATAGGGAATACTAATTCTTCTCCGGGCGCGGCATCGGGTTTGATTTTCTGCGCCTCATCCAGCATAAGGTGTTTTTCCGGATTAAAACGGACCTTTTTCTCCGCCGATATTTCCTCGTCTTCGGGCTCAAAGTCGCGCCGTCGCCCGCGCGCCGCGATTTCCGGCGCTTCTTCTGCATCCTCCTCTTCGGGTTTGAGCATACTCTCATCTACGACGATCTTAATCTGGGTCATGACGACACTCCCGCTTTCGGGATTCAGTTTTGCGCGTACGATCTGCCCCCGCTTGCCGTAGTCGCGCTTGTACGCGGCCGCCAGCGCCATCTCAATGGTTTCAAAGATTTTCTCGCGCGGTATTCCTTTTTCCTCCGCGATCTGCTGGATCGCGGAAGTGAATGATTTGAGATCCATTGTTTCGCTACCGAAATTGCCCGAAGTTGCTCCGCACGACACTCGTGGGACATTGTCCCCCGTGTACCTTTGACGGCGTAGCGCGGGCAACATCGGCATCGGTTATAAAAATCGGCCCGTTTCCACGGACCATCCAGCATCAATCTTCTCTAGATGACACCAGCATACCAAAGGAGAAAAAGATGTCAAGCGTCTACGGGTTGGCAATCAATAGCATTCAGCGTGTCAGCACCACAAATATCTGAAGATTTCTTCTTCCGTAAAACCAAGCGGCTGCAGATAACTCCGTACCATATCCCACATAAACCCTCGTTTCAATGGATTATGCCGCGGAATCATCCACGACACCGAAGTCGCCCGGTGTGTCGCCTTGAAATGTTTCTGGCTGTGGGTAAATGAAAAACCCCCGAGTTTTTTCAGGGCTTTTACCGCATAATCTCCCGAACAATTGGAAAGCTTAGGATAGTCCAATGTTGTTGAATGCCAGCGTCTTTTTGCTTTTTATCATTCTGGTCACCGCGTGTTCTATCGCAGTATGCCGATTCTCGGCATCTGTTTTTTCTTTCACCTCTTCGGATAGCGCAGGTACATAGCGGCCCAATGCGTTTCTCATTTTTTGCGGTACGTCAAAATAAGTGAATATCGCGTCGTTGATCATATCCACCAGATCAATGAAGTCCTCTCCTTGAGTATTGCAGCCCGGCAATGCCTTGACTTTCGCCCAAAACCCGCCTTCCGCCGCCCGGTAAATATCCACTGATAAGGTGCGAGGCAATACCATGATGTATTCCAGATATTCTCTCTGCGATCTGTTCATAGGTAGTTGAAAAATAGCAATGTCTGGAATAGATGTCAAGCGTCGCGATCAATTCGGCGATGCCTCATAAATCTGATTGTCGTATCCTCCGCCGAATGCGGTGCACCAGAATCTGTTGTCAAAATAAAAATGCCATCCCTTCACCCCGCACCGATTGGCATTACTCGTATCTTCCAAGTTGGCGGTGAGGTCGTACTGCACACGCTGGCTGTTGCGGCCCACATTGCCGTAGGTATAGGTATGACACCCTGCGCTCCATGGAGGACAACCACCATTATTCAAAGGGTCTTTCGGAAGTGTGGGGATATAAGGCGCGAGATCCGCGGCAAGCGCATCCCAACCGCCGTTATAGCTATATCGGTATCCGTTGCAATCCCACCCACAGTCGGATTGCGGATAAAAACCGTTGGTATCAAAATAAAATTCCAGCGCGGTGCGGATTTGCCCCAGATCCGCGATGCGCCGCGCGTCCCGCGCTTTGGCGCGCGCGGAGTTGACGCTCGTCAGCACAATACTGGACAGCAGGCCGATAATAGAGATGACGACAAGGAGTTCAATTAAGGTAAAGCCCGATGTGTGTAGGCGTTCTCGCATAGAGAAAAAAGTTAGCGCGGTGTTTCGTTGCCGGGACCCGCGATAGGGATGATTTTATTCGTGTCAGGGCCTGTGCCAATACCAAACAATCGCAAAAATAATATGCCGGATATTGCCGCAATGACAGCCGTAACGATCAGCAAAGTATAACTCGCCTGCTTGGCGTCTTTAATCCTGCCGCCGGAAAGGCGGATCACAAGGGCGACCATCGGGCTATACTCGCGACCGTACGCATCCGCCATTGGCATGGACTTCTGTTCCCGAAATTTTTCGGGATTTTGCTGTTTGTATTGTTCGAGGAGATCCATATATGGCGAAATTCTAAACTCTAATTTCTAAATCCTAAACAAA
>JBASTK010000069.1:0-5950 GCA_049274855.1 Candidatus Sungiibacteriota bacterium
CTGCTGGCCAATGAGCGTAATCGGTACTGGCAGAGCGCCTGCATTGAGCCGTCCAGCAAATACCTTGGCGCTCTCGGGCGTAAAATTGCCGCTAATCTGCGCCCTGCCGCCCGTAATCTCTTCCCGCACTACGGGCGCACTAATCGCCATGCCATCCAAGAAAATCGCTATCTGCTTGCCAATATTTTTTTTCGTAAGCGCCGCGAATATCTTTGCGCCATCGCTGGTGAGCTGTAGAGTCACGAGCGGCTGGAATGTCGTTTGGTCAAAATCAATATTGGCCTTCTGGATAAATCGTCCTGTCAGATCCGTAGATACAAAACTTGGATCATCACCAATGCGTTCACCTTTGTTCTGCGCCGCGATGATCGCATCATGCTCCGCTGTCGGCCGTTCTTCCTTAAATTCAAGGTACGGGGTCTCGCCGATGAGCTTGATCGCCGCGCCAATGTCTTTAATACCAGCAAGCTCTGCGATCAGACGCCAATCTCCGCCAGAGGCGGAAGTAGACCGCTCCACAACAACCAATGGCTCGGCAACGCCAAAAAGATTCACCCGCCGCTCGATCACATCCCGCAAAGCCGCCATAGCACCCGCCTGATCCGCATCCGGCACGCCGCTCACATCGGCCTGATAGGTCAGGTGCGTCCCGCCCTGTATGTCAAGACCGAGGCGGTAAGGGAATCCGCTTACCAGAGATACTAGTTTGACTGGCGATGCGCCAAATCCGAGACGCGCGAGTAAGCGATCCGCAATCATCGGCGCATCAAACGCGCCAAGCGCAATACCCAACAGCAAGAGTCCCGCCGCAATCAGCCGCGCTGAACTCGCCTTCATTGTTTTCTTTCTATTGCTTTGCATTGCGATAGTAAATTAACATACCCTTTCTTATTATACAAGAGATCTATGGCAAGATATTGCGAACGCCATCCCAGCCGAGAACCATAAAGACGGAGAAATTCTCGCCCGCTGCTCCGCCAATGGTACCGCCGCGGTCGGGTCCGATGATGCATTGACGCGTCGCATTAAACCCGAGTCCGCCTGAATCGCCGTAAAAACTGGCGCTTCTCGTAATCAAATACGGATGCAATTGCGACTGGTCGCTTGTGTATCCAAAAATAGGCGTCTTAAAAAGATAGGTCTGATCCTCGGAGAGTTCTTCTGTGATGCCATTGATATCGGCATAGGCAACCGCCGTGCCTGCATTTCTATCAAGATAGGAATTATTTTGAAAACTGCTCGGATATCCGTAATGCAAGATCCTATCACTGAGCAGTACCGGATCGGCGCATACCGGATACGGGATAAACGGGTAGGCATCCGGAAATACGCCACGCGCCTCCGGATAACTGGCAAGCAGAGGCATAAAAATAAACGCGACATCAATCCCCTGCTCGTCGTGGCGCTTGCGTACTACCGCGCGATCTTCAGTCTTGCCAACCAAGAAAATAGACGGCGCGCGATCGCGGGGAAAAATCACCTGACAAGTATCGCTCCCGGAATCCTTGATGAAGTGCGCGGCGGTTACGATAACGCCCTGCGGCATAGCAAACCCGGATGCGACATATTTTCCCTTGCGATCCTCGCTCGGGCACTCAATTTTCACTACTGCACCGAAAATCGCTTTCTCGTCCAGCGGCGGGAGTATGCGGTCCCGCTCCAGAAGTTGCGTTCCGCAATTGCCGGAGCATGTCCCTGCCGATGTTGATGCGTTTGTATCGCGAGGGTGAGCTGGAGAAATTATCGGCGCGGGCGGTAGCACCGGCGCCAGCAGCGCTACCGACTGCGTAATGATTTTCGGCGGTATCGCAATCGGGGCCGCAGATTCTTTTTTGACAATCGGCAATGATTGGATTTTTGCGCCCGCGCCTGATAGATTTTTTGATACCGCGGAAGTAGTCGCGCGTGATTCCTGCCCGGATTTCTCGCTATGAATCAGTACTTCGCGCGGCGTCGGAACGGGCGCCTCCGGACGCGCCCGACTGAATAAAAACGCGCCCGCTACGATAATGCCGATAAGCGACAGCACATACTTGACCATGACCCGCATCATAGCATCTTTGTACATTAAAAACATTCTCACATTCTTGAGAATGTGAGAATGTTTTTATGATGATACAATCAAATTAGTCGGATTATATATATTACCAATTTCTTCCGCCCGGCGAAGATACGGAAATTGTCGGCTGGACACAACACGGGCGATCAAGTGCCTGAATATGCGGCGGATTGCCTGCCGCAGACGGGTCGCCGCCGACAATCGTTTCCATAGTCCTATGTACAAGAAACGAATAATCAGTTCCATTTGAATTGTAAAGATAGCAACCACCAGATGGGTTGATAGGACGCGGATCAAGAGGAAGCACTGGGATATAAGTCGGCGCAAGACCCAAAATATAATCCGTAGGCCTTCCTCCATAACTCGGGCAAGCGGCGCTCCAAACGCCAGATCCCTGTGAGCCAAGCGGATATTGGCCGTTTGTGTCATAATAAAATTCCAGCGCGGTTTGGATCTGTTTCAAATCCGCGATTCTCCGCGCGTCGCGCGCCTTGGCGCGCGCCGAATTGACACTGGTCAGCACAATGCTTGATAAAAGCCCGATGATGGAGATCACCACGAGTAATTCAATAAGCGTAAAACCCGCATAGAGTTTTGATTGGGACTTACGCGATCCCCCCATATTGTCATTCCCGACCTGATCGGGAATCCAGTAGTTACCGATTTTGGATTCCCGCCTGCGCGGGAATGACACTAAACGCGTAGGTCGTATTGATGTTAATTTTTTCATCATCATTGTAATTCAGCACCCTGACGCAGACCCATAGTCGGCGTATCGCGTAGTGCCTCCTGTGCGCTCGGAATTTTCGGCCCGCTGCCGCCCCAGAAAAATACGACCAGCGTCAAAACAATAATCACCCCGACGGCGCCGAGCAGGACATAACTCGCCTCTTTGGCATTACGCACCATGCCGCCCGGCAGGTGGATGACGAATCTGACGATAAATCCGTATTCGCCTTCGCCAAGCTCCGGCTCCCGTGCTTTGGGGCGAAACGCTTCAGGATATTGCTGTTGGTAATTTTCAAGAAGTCCCATATTTCCGTAAAAATCCAAATGACAAATTCCAAATTACAAAGGTGTGATTTCTTTGAGGATTAATGACCAGTTTATTTTACCCCCCCGTCATTCTGGCAACGATTAGTTATCCACAGAGGAGATAATCAAATACTTTAGCGCTTAAATCCTCCAAATACGGCACCGAAAAAGTTGGTGATCGGGACGAATCCAGATGGTGGTGGAGATATGGATCCACCGCCGCCTGATGGCGGCGGACTACTAAATGATCCTGACGGCGGAGGTTGAGAAAAACTTCCCGACGGAGGCGGGGAGGAAAAAGATCCGCTGTCGCCTGAAGGCGGCGGAATAAAACTTCCTGACGAATTTGCATCAAAAGCGCCTGACGGCGGAGGCGCAAATGTGCCGGTCCCGCCAGTCGGAGGATGAAATGTCCCTCCGGACGGATCATTAAATGATCCTGACGGCGGACGGAATTGCTCTCCAGATGCTGGCGGCGGCGGGAACCCTCCCTGCTGCTGTTGCGGGAAAGACCCTTCCGGCGGGTGAAAACCCCCGGGCGGTCTTACTTCTCCCCCTGATTGAGGAGGAAATGAGCCATCGCGGCCCGGAAACTCTTTGGGCGGGCGGGCGAAATCTCCGGATGGCGGAAACTCGCCGGGCTTGCCGAGAAATTCTCCTGATGAGCCGGGAAATTCCTGCGGGGGCATCCCCGGAAATCCACCGGACTGCGGATTTCCCGGGAATCCTTTCGGCGATCTATCCGGGAATTGTCCGGGCGACGGCGGATTGAACTGCGGAAATTGGTCATGGAATAACTTTTCGCGCTCCTTTTGTGGCAATTGCTGGAAATCCTGCGGCAATTGGCCATCCTTGAATTCGCGGATCAGATTTGAACGGAGCCGGATCGGTACTTCCCCTGGCGCCGGACAGCACTCTTGCCGGTTGTCCCCTCTTTGATTAATGGGGCTATCCTGCTCCTGTCTGCCTGACCCTCCGAAACACTCTTCTCTATGCTCCGTGCAATACTTGATGCATTCCGCCGGAGAGGTGCATCCACCCGGACCGGCAAATGCTCCGCCTCGGCCTTGCTCTTGTCCAGACGCTCCCCCCTGCCCTCCGGAGAATCCTCCTGCACTACCCCCGGGAAATTCTCCCGGTCTACCAGGGAAACCGCCTGATTCCGATGAGAAGCCCGGAAACTCTTTGCCGCGGAACTGCTCCTCAAGCGCGTGGAATTCGTCAAACCGGCGGTTGGATTGCTGTTCAAATTTCTTGAAATCATCAAAGTTTGCCCGCCCAAACTCCCCCGCATCTCCCTGCGCTGAAAACCGCTGTTCGGTAAATTGCTTCAGCATCTCGCGCGCCTGATCCGCTGACACCCCTCCATGCGCCGATGCAAACGCCACGCATTCCTCCCCGTGCGACGGGTCAGTGCAATAGGCGCGGCATGCATCGTCATTTTTGCATCCGCCCGGGCCTCCTGATGTTCGCACCACTTCTTCAATTTTCGCCCCGGCTTCAAAATGCTTTTCTTCTTCTTTGCTAATCAAACCCTGTTTTTTTGCAAAACCAAAACATTCCTCGCGATGAAGCGTATCCGCGCAATAATCGCGGCATTGCACTCCGCGGCATCCGCCCGGGCCGCCGTCGCGCGAAGCCGTCATAAATTTCTTTGCCCGCGCCAATTCTTCTTTCGGAATCATGCCTTCCCGCTCGGCAAAATCCAAGCACGCTTCTTCATTGCCCGGAATATCGCAAAAATCACGGCATTGATCGCCCGTGCATCCACCCGGACCAGTTTTCCCGACGAACTTGCGTGCGCGCTCGGCTTCTTCCGGCTTCATAAAACCGTTCGTCACCGCAAAATCAATGCATTCGTTTTGATGAGACGAATCCTCACAGTAGACGCGGCATTCATCATTTCCTTTGCATCCGCCCGGACCCGCGCCGTGGGTCTTTTTCACGATACGCGCCTGTTCTTTATCAATAAATCCGTGTTTCTCGCCAAAAGAAACGCATTCATCTATATGTGCGGGCTCATCGCAATATGCGCGACATTCACTTTCCGTGCGGCATTCGCCGGGGCCCTGCTTAAATTCTTTCTTAAACTCGCGGATCCTTTTTGCTTCATCTTTGGAAATAAAACCGTTGGCAACTCCGAATTCAAAACACTCCTCCTGGTGCGCCTGATCCGCGCAGTACTGCTGGCACGCGCGGCCTCGGCATCCGCCGGGGCCCGGCTTCAACGCGCGATCCGCTTCCGTGCGGGTCATAAAGTCATTTGCCACAGCAAACTCAACGCACTCTGTTCCATGCGCAGAATCCTCGCAATACGCATGGCATTCTTGCTCCCCGCGGCATCCACCGGGTCCGCCCTGTTCAACCGCGCGCGCTGCAGAAACCGTCTTTTGATCGCCGAGCCCATGCCTCTGACTAAACTCCGCGCACGCGACGCCATGCTCCGCAGAATCGCAATATGTCCTGCACGCATCTTTATCCGCACAATCGCCGAGTTCCACTATTGGAAATGCAATATCAAACGAAGAGTTTGCCCGAGCGCTTACTGCATACCCCGCCAGTACAAGAAAAAAGAACAGAGTGATGATTGTTTTTTTTGTCATAATAAAAAATAAAAAAGACCTTCCCGGTAAGGCCTCACTTAAAAGGGTTGACCTTTACATTCTCAAACGGATTTGCCGATGCATTCCCCAACGGATTGGCGCCCGCCTGATTGAACGGATTTACTGCCTGTGCCGCCTCGCGCGCGGCCGCATCCTTGCGCGCGACCTCCGCCGCCCGCTCCTCGGCAACGCCCTGCGCGATCCCCCGCGTCGTGCCGGACGCATTACCGATAACATATCCTATGCCAAACCC
>JBASTK010000070.1:0-2819 GCA_049274855.1 Candidatus Sungiibacteriota bacterium
ATGAGATATTATATTCTTCAAAAAGCGTCTTTATAGCCCCCGCGACCGGCGGCATAATCACACCTTTACCAGTTGCAAAATTACCGATAGCGCGAGCGCTCAACACATCCGCGTCTTTCTCCGGCGGAATCGCATTGAGAATATATTGCTTATTGATATGCATCGGCAACGGCAATTGGATAATCACCGCATTATTTTTTTTCTCATGCACAATCTCGGCAATGCGCTTGCGCAATTCATTCGTCGTAATATCCGCGGGAAACGGATAGATCCGCACTTCCGCGCCAATCGCATCAGCCGCTTTTTTCTTCTGACTGATGAAACTTGCAATCACCGGATCCCCACCGACGACCACCACCGCAAGCCGCGGCTTTTTTACCATGCCCGCGACTTGCTCTTTCAATACATCAAAAATCTTCTGCGCCGCGGCCTTGCCGTCCATTAAAATCATAACCAAACCATAGCGCATCCGCGCAAAAAAAGGAAGCTCCCTTGCCGAAGCTCCCAAGATCGCTGACTGCGGCTGGCATGTCTGTAGAATAAAGAAAACAAGCAGACATAACACCCCAATAACTTTCCATCCGATGCCGACAAACACCATATGCCTGCCGGTAATCACGAACCTCTGCCTCCCGCGCCAACGAAACGATACGGAACAGGTAAGCAGGCGCCGCGCGCGCCTGCCGAGCGCCGTCTCGGGTGCCATGCGGCCACATATGATAGTGGCTACGGATAAGAAAAAGAACACAATGCCGATAACTAACAAAACCACCTCTCATCCCCTCCCAACAATATGTTTATGAACTCCTTTTGGCACGCGCACCTCCCAACTCATGTTCTAAATCTTCAAGCATTACATATTCTCCGCGTGCTAACTCTTTTTCTCCTCGCGCGATAATGCGTTTTTCCGATGCGGTCAGCTCAACCACCGGGATGTATTTCGGCTGCTTACGAACAAGCGTCTCATACTCTTTTCGCGCTAAAACCACCAAAGGTCCTGCCCATCCCATCCATTCACCTTCAGGTTTCCCTACAATCACAATGTCACCTAATTTAGCCACGTTTTACTCCCTCATTCAAAGAGGAAATCGTTTACAGAGAACTACGATATCTTTCTTTATACTCTTGACCTCGCCATTCGTCAATGCCTCGTTGATCAGCCGCGCGATTTCTGCCATCTCTCTTTCTTTCATCCCGCGGGTCGTAATTGCGGGCGTACCCAGGCGAATGCCCGACGGGTCGTACGCTGGCCGCGGATCATATGGGATCGTGGTGCGGCTCGTGATAATGCCCGCTTCTTCCAATCGTGTTTGCGCCTCAAGCCCGGACATATTTTTATCCGTCAAATCAACAAGCATTAAATGATTATCCGTGCCGCCGGAAATAAGGCGGAATCCGCGGCTTTGCAGAGTATCCGCAAGCGCTTTAGCATTTCTTACAATCTGCTTACCATAAGTTTTGAATGACGGCTTCATTGCCTCGCCCAAACACACGGCAATGGCCGCGGTCTGATTATCATGCGGTCCGCCTTGCAGGCCCGGAAACACGGCGCGATTTATCGCGCGCGCGATGGTCGTCTCTTTTCCGTCGCGCGTAAATTTTCGATCAATGCGCGAAAAAATAATCGCGCCCCGCGGTCCGCGCAGGGACTTATGCGTAGTCGTGGTGACGACATCCGCATACGGAAACGGCGATGGATGCGCTCCTGCGGCGACCAATCCCGCGATATGCGCCATATCCACCATGAAAAACGCGCCGACTTCTTTTGCGATAGCGCCGAACTTCTTGAAATCAATACTGCGCGGATACGCGGTAAATCCCGCAAGAATAAGTTTGGGTTTCTCGCGCACGGCAAGTCGTCGGACTTCGTCGTAATCAATATATCCGTCCTTGCCCACGCTATAATGCACCGGAGAAAACAATCTGCCGGAAAAATTCACCGGGTCGCCATGCGTGAGATGCCCGCCTGAGCTCAATGCCATTGCCATAAACTTGTTCCCGGGTTCCAACAAACCAAAATACACCGCCATATTTGCCGGAGAGCCGGACAGCGGCTGGACATTGACGCTCCAATTTTTGCCAAGGCCGAAAACGGCTCGCGCCCGGGCTTTTGCCAATTCCTCCACCTCATCAATCACGCTGTTGCCCGCGTAATAGCGCTTGCCTGCATACCCCTCGGAGTATTTGTTGGTCAATACCGATCCCAATGCCTCCCGCACCGCCAAAGACGCGATATTTTCGGACGCGATCAGGTCAATGGTCTCGCTCTGCCGCCGCGTCTCCGCCGCAATCAGCCGCGCAACTTCGGGATCAATCTTTTTAAGGTATAGAGCCATAAAATCAGTATAACCCTCTCATCCAAAAAAAGAACTTGACAAGATTATTTTAATAGTGTAGTGTGTAGACAGTTTCACCCCCACCAAGTGTCCTCATTCATTACGGAATGCGAGTCCGGGCACCCAAATCCATCCAGCGCAAGGAGAAAAAGCATGGAAATGCCCATTTCGTTCTCTCAAATAATGGCTGTAGAACTCAACCCAACAAATGTGATAGAGCGGTCGGAGCCGATCGCAATTTTTACTCCCACACAGATTCCAAATCAGGAATTCATGAGGGACAACGCGTTACGAGTTGTTCGCCATCTATCCATGTGTGTGGATGCGACGATCAGTCAAAGGCCCGATCTCTCCGGAGAAATTGGACAGATTCTTGTCCACTTTTCAGAAGGCTCCGTAGAGGTAAGGCAGAAGTACTGGGATGAGCGACAGATCATCGCCTTCAAAAACGCGGTTCGCGCTCTTGCGCCCCTTCATAAATGG
>JBASTK010000071.1:0-5433 GCA_049274855.1 Candidatus Sungiibacteriota bacterium
GAGGAGTTTAAGAAACTTACAAGATGAACTACATCAAAACGATTTCTGTAAACCTCATCGTGCTCGCAACCTCGTTTGTATGCACAGGCATCGCATTGTTCCTTGACGGGCGGTTCGGATTGATGAGTTACGCATCTTCGTACGCAACTATCTTGGGGTTGACTTTGATACTCTACGGCTTCTTTTTCCGTCTGTGGGCTTCCTATACATTTTACAGAAATAATCTCGAGGTCCTTAATATGAAGACCCAGCAGAAATTTATCACTGAGGGACCATACCAATACAGCCGCAATCCTCTGTATGTGGGAATCGTTGCGATTTCTTTTGGATTTGTGATCTACGCGGGTTCCATCATGGGATTTGTCGGCGCGGCGCTCATACCGCTTCTCGGGTGGCATCTTTGGATTGTGTATCGCGAGGAAAAAGGATTGGAGCAGAAATTCGGCGACGACTACCGGACATATCAACGCGCGGTGCCCCGCTGGATCGGCATAAAAGCATTATTGCCGTTGGGCATCGTCTTTCTTGCGGTGATCACCGTTGTTTTCGGTCTGGCATTCAATTATATCAACCCACGGGAGATTTTCTCTTTTATTAAAATTCTATGATTTCTCGAAAACTAAAAAATATATTTCTGCTCGCTGTTATTCTGTGGATTGCCCATGGAATCGAAGAATTAGTTACCAATCTTTACAGCGTAGATAGCCATGTTGATACGATGTTTAGTTTTGTAAAAGGATTCACCCCAATATATGCCGCTTTTGTAGTTTTCATCATTATGTTTTCTATTACGCTCATTGTTAGCTATATGCTGATTCTTGGACCAAAATGGCAACTGCGACTGATAATAATTCCGGGACTTATTATGATATACGAACTTGAGCATTTCTATAAAGCTTTTTTAATGGGAGGATATTATCCCGGGCTCATTACTGCATTGGGATTTCCGATTATTGCGTTTTTCTTTTGGAGAGAATTGCTGAAGAGTTTTAAAACCCCAGCATGATAAAACCAAAAAGCCCCGCGGGGCGGGACTCTCGGGTGTGGACCCGGCGAGATTTGCACTCGCTATCCCACTTACCAAAGGTGGAGTTTTACTACATAAAACTACGGGCCCGGGCCCACATGTTTATTTTAAAACAAAAGAAGCCCCCTTTCAAGGACTTCTCTTGTTTGGTAAGTGGGGGCCCGTAGTTTATGCGAACTCCACCTGTAATTCTTATTATAGCCCTCCCAAGAAATATGTCAATAGCGGCATGTGGATAACTTAAAACCCCTTATTATTATGCGTATCGGAATCATCGGGAGTATGCAGTTTAGTGAGAAGATGCTTGAGGTTCAAGCTAAATTGATCCGTCTTGGACATGGTGCTTTTGTGACGAAGTTTGCCAGCCCCATGGTCGGCAAGACCGATGAGGAAAAAGAAGAGATGAAGCTTAATCAGAAATACCATCAGGACGCCATCCGTGAGTTTTGGCATCAGATGCAGGGAGCCGACGCGGTGCTGGTTCTCAATTACGACAAGCGCGGCATAAAAAACTATATCGGCGGCAATACCCTGATGGAAATCGGATTCGCGCACGTGCTCAACCAGAAAATTTTTCTTTTGAATCCAATCCCTGACATTCCGTACTATAAAACCGAGATTGAAGCAGTGAGACCGATTATTATCAACGGCGATTTTTCACTTATTACATGACACAACCGCCTCAAAGGAAAAGATTTATTTTAAAAGGAGAAACAATCGCTTATATTGATTGGGCGAATGTCCACGGGTGGGAGATATCGTTGAAACGCGCAATAGATATTAACCGTCTGTTTGCATATTTAAAAACATATCCAGAGATATCCGATGCTCGTCTTTATTTCGGCAAAGACATCCATCCGAAATCCGCGGCATTTCTGGAGCGCGCGGAAAAAGCAGGATATACGATTACCACCAAATCGGTAAAATATATTTTGGAAGCGGAGATCAAAAGAGAGAAGGTATATCGCCGCAAATGTGATTTTGATATGGAGATTTGCATTGATGTACACGAGGCGCTTCAAAAAGATATCCAGAGTTTCATCTTTTTTACCGGAGACGGGGATTTTGCCCCGCTGTATCAAAAATTGATCCGCATGGATAAGCAAGTGATTGTTGTTTATTCCCCGGGGCACTTGGGGAAAGAGATCTGGGATATTAAAAAGGGGTTGTTTAAAATCCAATTAAAACATCTGATGGACCTATAAAAAGTCATCCCCCCGATTGCTCGGGGGGCGTGATTGACCCCATTGTAGCAGATTGAGATATGGTGTCAAGAGTCAGCTGTGGATAACCGAAGTACAGAAATATGCCGTCAACGAAATCAATCAAACAGCGGATAAAATCCGTCAAAAATACGAGCCAGATTACCAAGGCGATGGAGGTGGTGTCTGCAACCAAAATGCGCAAATCGCAGGCATTTGCCCTGGGCGCGCGGTCGTACGCCGTTGCAGGACTTGAAATGGCTCAAAACCTCCTCGCACGGACTCCAATAAACCAACTGCCGCCGCTTCTGACGCCGCGCGAGATCAAAACATCATGCCTCCTTGTCGTCACATCCGATAAAGGCCTTGCGGGCGCATTCAACGGCAATGTCCTGAAAAAAGCCGAAGCCCAAATTGCTCAATATATGGTCTTGCGAAGACCATATATTTTGATCACGGTGGGGAAAAAAGCCAAAGAGTATTTTGAACGCAGGGGTTCAACCCCTGTAAAGAGTTTTTGGGGATATGGTGATTATTCTACAATCACGGAGACGCAAGAAGTTGCCGACGCAGTCCTCGCAGGATTTTTGGACGGCTCATGGGATGAGGTGCACGCCGCCTATATGAATTTCCGCAGTACGCTCGTGCAGGAATCCGTCATTAAAAAAATCCTGCCCGCGACAAAAGAGGGAATTGAAGATGCGGTGGCAAGCATCCTGCCGGAGCGCGGCCGCTTCGCAAACCTACAACCTACAACCTACAACCTACAACCTCGCTATCAATACGAATATAAATTTGAACCCTCTGCCGCGGAGATCTTGCAGGCGCTTGTACCCCAGTTGATTAAAATGCATATTCATCATATTATACTGGAGTCCAATGCCTCGGAGCACTCGGCGCGGATGGTGGCTATGAAGAGCGCGTCTGATAATGCTAGAGACCTCATCACCGATCTGACGCTCGTCTATAACAACGCTCGCCAAGCCAGCATCACCCGCGAATTGAGTGAGATTACTGCGGGAGCAGAGGCGCTGGAAGGATAAAAAAAGCCCGACACAAGAAGTGCCGGACGTACGAGAAAAT
Organism: Candidatus Sungiibacteriota bacterium; assembly: GCA_049274855.1. GTDB lineage: Bacteria > Patescibacteriota > Minisyncoccia > Sungbacterales > HO2-52-23 > 2-02-FULL-52-23. The sequence goes on from JBASTK010000071.1 coordinate 3,313, forward strand.
CTCTTCCTGATGTATAGATAGGCATTTCTATCTAATCCCTTGCCTTCTGTCGGTTGAGATGGAAATCCCACGCCACTACTAACGGCAGGACTACCATCAAAACAATGATAAAAACGATTGTCGGATAGCAAATGATAGGATCAGATGCTATACACCGAACAAATTGTGCCATAACACGCCCCCTAAAAAGATCTCACTTTCGTTGTATTATCTAAATCACTTATGGTATAAGTATGCATCAACTTATTATATTCTGCAAGAGAAAGGAAAAATAGTACAAATTATCTGGCCGGTGGTGGATGTGGAGTTTGCGGGAGACAAACTGCCCGCGATTTACCATGCGCTGAAAATCATGCGCGATGATAAGAGTGTCGTGGTATGCGAGGTTGCGCGGCACTTGGGATCGGGCCGCGTGCGTGCAGTGGCGCTCTCATCCACCGACGGCCTGCGCCGTGGTATGGCCGCGGAAGACACCGGCGCACAGGTTTTGGTACCTGTCGGACCCGAGACAGTCGGGCGGCTTTTCAATGTGCTCGGGGATCCGATTGATGGTCCCGGTGCCGAAATTGATACCGGCGTTGCGCACCACGGCACTGCCGACATTGCAACATCGGCAACGGAGCATGCTCCAAAAATGTCGGGCAATGTCGGGAGCGATACGGCAACATCGGCAGCGACATCTCCCTCATCTTCGGAGGAGTTTCCTCTTCGATGGCCGATCCACCGTTCACCTCCACCCTTCACTGATCTGTCCACCAAGACCGAGATTTTTGAAACTGGCATCAAGGTGATTGATCTTCTGGCGCCCTTTATCCGCGGGGGCAAAGTCGGACTTTTCGGCGGAGCCGGTGTGGGCAAGACGGTGCTTCTCAAAGAACTTATCCGCAATGTCGCGGAGGAGTCGGGCGGCGTGTCCGTGTTTGCCGGAGTGGGGGAGCGGACGCGCGAAGGCAATGATCTCCTGCTTGAAATGCAGGAGTCAGGAGTGGCAGACAAAGCGGTGCTGGTGTTTGGCCAGATGAATGAGGTGCCGGGCGCGCGGCTTCGGACTCCGCTTACGGCACTCACTATGGCAGAATATTTCCGCGATGAGGAAGCAAAAGATGTCCTGCTTTTCATAGACAATATATTTCGCTTCTCGCAGGCGGGGAGCGAAGTATCCGCGCTCCTTGGCCGTATGCCGTCTGCAGTAGGGTACCAGCCCACGCTCGCAAGCGAGATGGGTGAATTGCAGGAGCGCATCACCTCTACCACGCGCGGCTCCATTACCTCAGTGCAGGCGATTTATGTGCCGGCAGACGACATCACCGACCCCGCGCCCGCGACTACTTTCGGGCATTTGGACTCCACGATTGTGCTCTCGCGCGCCCTTACAGAACTCGGCATTTATCCTGCCGTGGACCCGCTCGGCTCCACCTCATCCGCGCTTGACCCGCGCATTATCGGCGAAGAGCATTATGCTGTCGCGCGCGGCGTGCAGAAAACTCTCCAACGCTATGCTGAATTGCAGGACATTATCAATATCCTCGGTATGGAGGAATTGAGCGAGGAAGACAAAACCACGGTGTACCGCGCGCGCAAAATCCAGCGATTTCTGTCCCAGACATTTTTTGTAGCAGAAACATTTACCGGACTTCCGGGTAAATTCGTAAAACGGGAAGACACCATCCGCGGATTCGGAGAAATCCTGGAAGGAAAACATGACGCCAAACCCGAAGAAGCATTCTACATGAAAGGCGGCATTGAAGAGGTGACCGCATAAGCGGTCATCCCCGACCCGATCGGGGATCCAGTAGTGATTACTCTGGATTCCCGCTTCCGCGGGAATGACATAAATGATATGCACATATCCATCCATTCTCTACAATCAACACTATTTGACGGCGAGGCGGAAAAACTGATCTGCGAGACGCCGATGGGACAGATGACGGTGCTGGATCATCACCTGCCGCTGATTTCGCGCGTCAATGGACCGTCGCTTGTGGTCGTGCAGAAAAACGGCGAACGCGCCGAGGTCCTGCTCGCAGGCGGATTTTTAGAAGTCCGCCCGAACAGTGAGGTAATCGTGCTTGCCCAATACTCTCTTACACCCCTTATTCGTGCGAATAAGGGGTGTAAGAA
>JBASTK010000072.1:0-4693 GCA_049274855.1 Candidatus Sungiibacteriota bacterium
CAATATATGTCTCATTCCCTCGTTCTTGATAGGCGATAAGCCGGCGGCGATGAAGCGCTTTTATTGCTTGACGGATACGCTCCCGCTCATGATTGCTCCGTTTTCCGTTTTTCAAAAATGGCTTAAGGATTTGGACTGCATTAGGCGCAACCATCCCCGCCATTAAAATCGTCCCTGTTCCCACAGCAATCAAAATAGCCCGCGTCAAGGTTTTTATAGAAGAATAATCGGAAATCTCCGAAAGCGAATGGGGATTGTAATTTTTTGTGGTCATAACAAATTACCAAAATTATTTTGCTATCGCTTTATATTTTTGGTAAAATCCTTATCCTTCATCAGTGATAAAAAATAATAAGCATTGAGGACTATTTTGCGCGGCGGCGCAGGAATGCCGGCATCGCATCCCATTCTGTTTCCGGCGCCTGTTTGTCTGCCGCGCCCGATTTATCCATCGGCGTCACCCCAGAGGACATCGCACCTGGTTTCTTTACATCCACTCGATCCTCGCGGCCGCCAAGCATGGCTTGTGCGCCCTGCTGATTCGTGAATCCAGTTGCCACCACGGTAATTTTAATCTCTCCTTTCTTCAGCCGCTCATCGTGCACCGCGCCAAAAATCACCTTAGCATCGCGGTCAATTGACTCGGTAATCACTTTTGCCGCCTCATTAATCTCCCACATTGTCAGATCCGGTCCGCCGGAGACATTGAAAAGAACGCCGCGTGCGCCATCAATAGAAATGTCCAATAGCGGCGAGGAAACCGCGGCTTTTGCCGCGGCAGTGGCGCGATCCTCGCCGGAGCCAAACCCCACGCCCATGAGTGCAGACCCCGCATCCTGCATAATCGCCCGCACATCGGCAAAATCCACATTAATAATGCCCGGCGTGATAATAAGATCAGAAATCCCCTGCACGGCCTGGCGCAGTACATCATCGCAGATAGCAAAAGCATTCATAAGAGAAGTGTCCTTGCTTACCACGCTCAAAATCCGATCATTGTGGATTGTAATCAGTGCATCCACCCGCTCGCGCAATTCCTGCCACGCCTCTTCCGCGACTTTGGCGCGCTGGACCCCTTCAAAACTAAATGGCCGGGTTACCACGCCGATAGTCAACGCCCCGGAATCCCGCGCCACTTCGGCAATCACCGGAGTTGCGCCCGAACCAGTGCCGCCGCCAAGGCCGCAGGTCAAAAATATCATATCAGCGCCCTTAATTGCTTCATGGATCTCATCGCGATTCTCCTCCGCGGCCTGCCTGCCAAGATCAGGATTCATGCCGGCGCCCAAGCCCTTGGTGAGATTTTTGCCAATATGAATCTTGGTGCGCGCTTTGGTAAAATGCAGGTCCTGGGCGTCCGTATTGATGGTCAAAAAATCAACGCCGTTGATCTTGTGGTCAATCATACGCGTCACTGCCTTGCCGCCGCCGCCGCCAACGCCAATGACCTTGATACGTGCGTATGTCTCTATGTCTGGTTTAATGGACGGCATAAAAATAAGCTTGTAGAAATTAGATAGTAGCTTATAAGACAAAATACCGCAGAACGAATAAAATGTCCAATGTCTAAACTCCAAGTTCAAATAAATGTCCAATGACTCAATGCTCAAAACTATTTTTTGTCATTGGGGTTTGGGGCTTTATTGGTCATTGGAGCTTGGACATTGGGATTTCGTATACTACGGCATCAGCGACCGAAGCCATCGCGCCCATGGTCGCGAAGTCATATGAGACACGTAGTCGCCCCATTGTTGTCCCGTCGTATGTCCTTGTTTTTGACTCGCCCATCGCACGACGCCGAGAGCCGCCGCAAGCTGAGGTCCCTGCGTCTCATCCGGCACGGGTTCAAATCCATATGGAACTCCCTGCTCTGCTGGAAGTCCGATCTCCTGTCGCGTCATTGCGACCATACCCGGGATAAGAGACGATCCGCCGACAAGCACCACGCCCGCAGGCAGGAGCCGCACGCGATTGATCTTGCGCAATTCTTTTTGAAGCAATTCAAATAAATCCTGCAAACGAGCGCCGATAATCTCTACCAGCTCGCGGCGCGAATAGGTCTCTTCGCTATTGGGAATAAATTCTGCCAGACGAATCACCTCGCGCTTTGGCATATCTGCGGCAAGACATATGCCGTACGCGCGTTTAATATCTTCAGCAATATCCACATGGGTGCGAAAACCAATAGCAACATCACCCGTAATATGATTACCGCCAATCGGGATCACGCCCGCGTGCACCAGCACACCCTCCTCATAGACCACAAAAGACGATGATCCGCCGCCGATATCCACCAGCAGAACGCCAAGCTCTTTCTGCCGCTTCGTGAGCACGGCTTCTGCGGCGGCAAGCGGGGCAAAAACATAGTCCTCTACGCGCAAGCCCGCGCCCTCCGCGCACTTGAACATATTTTTAAGATACGGCGCAGAACACTCAATAATCAGCGCGTCCACTTCCAGCCGTACTCCGTGCATACCCACTGGATCTTTGATTCCTGCCTCGCGGTCTACTTTGAAATCCCGCGGGATCATATGCAGTATCTCTTTATTCTGATTTTTTGGGACAAATGTTTCTGCCGCGGCCAAAACGCGGCGCACATCCTCGGGAGAAATCTCCTGATCCGCGCGAGACACCGCGACCACGCCGCGGGAAGACGACACCGCCACATGCGCTCCGTCCACCGTGAGCCACACGGATTTTATCGGCACTCCGGATGCGCGGCGGCACGCATCCACGGATTTGCGCACCGCGTTACTCGCCTCGGCAATATCAACCACTGCCCCGCGCCTGACGCCGGCGGACGGCGCGACCCCGACACCCAGCACATGCAGACCTTCTCCGTCAGGACTGCGCTCCGCCACCACGGTAGTAACCGTCGTAGTCCCGATATCAAGCGATGTAATAATGTTGCGTGCCACAATAAAAATTAAATCCTAATGTCAAAATCCAAATGACAAATCAATGACGAAAGTCCAAAATCCAAAAATGTCTTTGTTATTTGGATTTTTCGTTTGATTTGACATTTGAATTTTGAAATTTAAAACTTTCCATTATTCTCTCTTCAAGCGCCGTGACTCTTTTCGCAAGAGCGGATGACTTCTCATGATGCAATCCTGATAAGTGTATCATACCATGCGCAATCATCCATGTCATCTGATACTGAAATGTGTGCTTTTGCGTTTTTGCTTCAACGCGGATAATCGCGGGACAGATGATAATTTCACCATAAGTTCTCCCATTCTGTTTATCACGCTTGTCATTCCCGTGCAAACGGGAATCCAGCGCCTTGCTTCTGGATCCTCGGGTCAAGCCCGAGGATGACATCGATATGTCATCATACAAGAAAGAAAGCACATTCGCGGGCGTGTACTTGTGCCGGTAGCGGCGGTTCAACGCCGCGGATTCTCTTGCCGACACCGCGACAACCGAAATCTCCGCAGGCAATCGCAGAGCGATTGCCTGCGGCAGGTGCTTGACAATCTCTTTTGAGAATGCTGTATTTTTCGGCGTGTGGTGGAGGGTAGTTTCCTTCATTTTTTTTGTTCCCTAACAATTAGGAGAATCGCGATGTATAACATTTGTATTTTCTGCGGTGAAACTCATCAATGTCCCAGCTGTAATTTGCTATTCAAATTACCAACCACTACGGAAGAATGCGCTGAATTGGAGGCGTATGTTTATTGTGATACCTGCTGCGATAACAGCCAGAGCAGAAAATTTACGAAATCATCTGCTCGATTAATGAAATTAGCTTAATCTACTCCTCCCTTCAGTAACCGCCTCGCCACAACAGCTACGCACTCGCCCGAGGCGGCATCAAAGTCCTTTTCAGTAACTCCTGCGGCTAACCCTCGCAGGAGTTTTTCATTTAAGGTTATCTCAAAATTTGCTCCGTTGTCATTCCCGGCATCCCAACATTGATCGGGGATCGGGAATCCAGAATTGGCTTACTCGCTGGATTCCCGCTTTCGCGGGAATGACAAAAATGACATAAAGGAGGTGACTCCCTTTTCTATTGATCACAGAAAAGCCCAGCTTCCGCAGGGCTTTGATCGCGTCTTTAGGATATACTTCCTTGCTTGCCATGTTATGCAGGCACTGCCACGCGCGCAGTAGTGATAAAATCAGCTGTGGGCTGCTCCATAGGCAATGGCTGTTTTTCTTTGCGCAAACATTCCAAATGAAATACGATCATTTCCTGAATATTGCGTAACGCTTCCTCTACTGAATCCCCACCTGTCGCGATACCCAATACTGGAACCAACGCGGTAAAACCAAGATCACCAGATCCCGTACGGGTGTCCGGAGTAATTACAATGCGATAATCAATATATCTTTTTTGATATCTCATACTCTCAATGATAAACTATTCTATTACTCTGTCAACATCCGCTTCACCGCCGCACTGACGCGGTCGCCCGAGGCGCGGCCGCTGACGGCTTTCATTGCCGCGCTCATGATTTTACCAAAATCCTTTTCAGTAGCTCCTTTTGCCAACGGCACGAGAAGCTTTTCTATTTCTTCGTCCGTAAGTTCCTGCGGCAGATATTTTTCCAAAATCGCGAGCTCCTCGGCTTCTTTTTTTGCGGATTCTATGCGCCCCGCTCGGCTATATTCCGCGATCGCGTCTTTGCGTTTTTTTGCCTCACTGTGAATCACCGCCATCACCTCCTCATCCGTAATATCCATAGAT
>JBASTK010000073.1:0-1840 GCA_049274855.1 Candidatus Sungiibacteriota bacterium
TGCGGGGCGCGGCGGCGTACTTCCCTATTACATCAATTCAGCAACACGCGCATTTTTTGCTCATCAACTTCATGGCTCCTCCAAGGATGACGAGTATCGGCCATCCGACAGCGACAAATCCTTCGGTGAAAACACCCATTTGTCCCAGCAAAAACAATGCGCCGAATGCGATGACAATCATCGGCAGCATAGAGTGGTGCATACACCCGCACTTTTTCCCCTGTATAGTATTTCCTTCCATGATAAAAATAAATTAGAAAAATTAAATTGAAACCGACCTTTATATCCCATCTATTCCATTACTGCGAAATTGGTTTTTGCGGTTTGTAAAGTTCTGGATCAATGGTGCGGGAGAAGCATACGCGGCCCGCGCCATGGCTCCAATTGTCATTGGCGCCATACGGTTTACCCATGGGATAGGCGCGTTCCGGCGTCATAATCGGCAGAGATGAATATCCGTGGACGGATGCGTCTCCTTCTTTTGCAAATACCGCGCATAGTTCAAACGATAGATCTTCTGCGGCGTGATATTCGTAGCGTGTGCGCTGTTCAGGATCTGCGGGCGCGGTAAAACCGCTGATGTCATCCTGCAAATCGTCCAATGATGCGGGTAATTTTTCTTTGTTTTGCCAATAGTATACGATTTGACTCTGAATAATTTGCAGATGGTTGATGCGCTGTTCGTCAAAACGCCGGTCGCGCTGGGTCTGCGGAGAGCCAACAATAAAAAATCCGGCGATGAGCGATAAAAAGATAATGATGGTGGCTGTTATTGCGGCGATGCGCGGGATCGGTGAGCGAGCGTTTGTCGGTGTTTGTACCGGCAGGCGCAAATCCCAAAGATAGTAGCCGAAAACCGCGGCGGCAGCTGCGAACACCGCAAAAATTTTGAAAATAAAAGGCGTGGTCAGCTCTCCCCCGAGAAAGTTATAGATGAGAATGACGAGATCAATAATGATTGAAATCGCTGAGATAAAAAGGGTAAAATAGATAAGCCATTTGCGAAGCTTAAAATCGCGCAGGTCAGGCGTATGGATTATATCGCGGCCAATAAGCCATGAGAGAAAAAGATACACGGGAAATACAATGAGGAGTATTGCCTCGGATCGGCGGATGGTGTCCAAAATGCCCGGATAATAATTTCCGAGCGCGTCTGGAAACACGACATTGATATATTGGAATATGAGCGCAAGAAATGCCGCGATGGTTGCATAGAGCGTTGCAATCATCAGGAGATGAACAAAGACATCCCGCGGAAAGCTACGATGTGATAGTATCATAGAGAAAGTATAGCATGGGAGGGACGAGGCGACAATAAGGACTTTTCCCACAGGCGCGGTGTTTAATGAATGTTGACCATATAACTGATTCTTATTTATGCTTACTCATATGCGAACTCGGATTATCATTCTTGCCGCGGGCAAAGGCACGCGGATGCAAAATGCGGAGGTGCCAAAAGTGCTGGTTCCTTTTGAGGGAAAGCCGATGATTATGCATCTCCTTGACGCCGTGCGTTTATCCGACATGGATAGCAAGCCGGTTATTGTCGTGGGGCATGACGCTGAAAAAGTCAAATCAGCGCTTGGTGCCGGTTATGAATATATTGTGCAGGCAGAACAGCTCGGCACCGGACACGCAGTACAGTGCGCGGAAAAACTGCTTGCGGGAAAGACGGATCAGGTGATCATACTCTACGGCGACCACCCATTGGTAAAAGCATCAACTATCATAAATCTACGCAAGCTCCATGAGCAACAGCACTGCCCTTTATCTATGATGACTGTGCGGATTGATGATTTTGACGATTGGCGCGCGCCGTTTGCGGATTTCAGCCGAATCA
>JBASTK010000074.1:0-9329 GCA_049274855.1 Candidatus Sungiibacteriota bacterium
AACAGGGAATTTGGAACCTATTATTGAATCTCTTCAAATAAAAATGCCAAAATCCAAATGACAAATCAATGACTCAAATCCAAATGTCAAAGCAACTTTTTGATTTTGAGCTTTAGATTTAATTTGATATTTGAGCTTTGACATTTGAACTTTATAATATCCTGTCTATATCCCGCGTAAGCGCGACAATGCGATTAGCATACGAACGGCAAACCACTTTTGTACATCTGGGATTACCTGAAATATAGGTCTTGGCGGCCATGGTTTCTCCCGCCACGGTCTGCGAATCCGCCCCGGCATCCGCCAAAAATATGGCTGCTGCGGTAAATGCGTCTTCGGTATTCCACGGATTGGGCGGGTTATGCCCTGTCAACTGCGCCACGCGATCATCAAATCGAAGCCATGTCGTCGGCAAAAATTGCGCTGGCCCCATAGCGCCGCCGCAACCATAATTTGGCCTGCGCGACACCGGCATTGCATCAGGATTGAGTCCGAGTGTTGCGGTGATTGCAAAGAATGCTTTTTTTTCAGATTCCGCCGCAGATTTTTTGCCAAGATTGAGATAGCATTGGTATAAATCCCTCTTCCAATTACCCGTACCAAGATTCGTACCGACGCTAATCACGCCATCTTCAAACTGCTTGCCGGTTTCCACCTCAAGCAAAGCCAGCAGAAACGATGTCCGTATACCGGCGCGTTTTGCCGCAGTATCCGCCAACAAAACCGCGTCTTGCGCGCTAATGCCTGTTTTTTCAAGATAGAAGAGCTGGGTTTTGAGCGTTGCAATGTCTTGTTTTTTTGATTTCAATAATTGCTGAAATACCGCCTCTTTTCCGCGCGTCAAACGCAACAATTCATCTTTTTCTTGTTTTTTTTGAGCGACAAAACGCCGCTCCATTTCCTGAAGCCCCTTGAGATCCTGCTGATCTTCTTGAAACTCTTCCAGCTCATCCTTCTCCCGCTCCAGTGCCACACGATCATCTCTGAATGCGGCGAGCGCCTCCTGCACACCCGCCTCCACTCGATGCAGACCGTACAAAGAACTAAAAAAATCAGAAAGCGACCGATACTTCAAGAGGATAGTCAGCGCATTTTCACCATCATAAGTAGAGAGCAGAAGCAGACCGCTTGCAAGCGCACTGCGGCCATCTGCAATTTTTTCCGACATCACGGTAATGCCTTTTATTTTCTGCCGAATATCAGCAGATGCTTTTTGAATTGCGAGGTTCAAACGCTTGATATCAATCTCGCGGCGCCTTACTTCAATATCAAGCGCTTTGACATCATTATTCAAACTGCGCGCTTGTCCCTGCACCTGCTGTAGATCAGCATCCAGCGCACTTGCCTGCAATTCCAATTGCGCAATCTGGGATTCAATATCCGAGCGTCTGCTTGCATCAATAATATCAGCATATACCGCAGGCACTCCCCAAAAAAGAATCGCGGACACAAACGCGATACTCCCCGCTCTCCACCATTGTTGAGTACTCATAATCATTTCGCCGTGTACAAAAGACCTACTGCGCAATAATTTTTCTGCTACAATGTCCAGATTTCGGCTACGAACTAGCAAAAATTATTCATCATATACGCCGTATATGCTTCATAATTTTTGCTATCGTCGATCGCTCGAAATCTGAACATCTCGCTACGAAAACTATTACGCAGCAGGTCTAAACAAAGCGCGGGGAATAAAACGCGGAAGTTTATTTCTTCTCCTCGTCCGCTTCTTTTGCCTTGGCTTTGGCTTCCGCAACTGCTTTCTTCGCTTCCTGTTCTGTTTCTACCGGAGCCGCTTCGGGGACAGGCGCTTCCTTGAGCGCGGCGAGCTCCTCATCCGACCGCGGTGCTTCCACAATCGCAAGAACTTCGTCCTCGGGACCGAGAATCTTGACACCCGCAGGCGGAATAATATTTTTAAGAAAAATGCGGGCTCCAAACGCGTCCAGCTGTGATAAATCAACCTGTAATGTATGGGGCAAATCAACAGGCAATGCCTCTACCTCAAGCTCATGCGCCACTTTGACCAATATCCCTCCTTCATTTTTGACCGCCGGGGACTCGCCTATAAACTCAAGCGGGATATGAGCGCGAAGCGCCTTGTCCATCCGCACCGCATAAAAATCAGCATGGAGCAGACGTCCGGTAACCGGATGCCGCGAGGTGTCGTGAATAAGCACATTATACGGCCTCCCCGCCACATCCAACATCACCAGGGTTGATTCCCCTGCCGCTTTATATATTTTTTCAAATTCTTTCTGCGCTACCGCGATTGACTGCGACGGGACACCTTCCCCATACACTACCGCAGGCAAAAAACCCGCGGCGCGGCTCATTTTCGCCTGCCTACCGAGATTTGTACGCAATTCTGCTTTTAATTCCTGCATACTAGTAAGGATAGCACGACCGAGAAAAAAAGAAAAGGGCACCACAGGCGCCCTTTTCTCCTAATAAATACTAAGTTTTTATAAGATTCGGCGGGGTACGGTCTTCCAGCGCCTCAATGATATTCTTTGCGGCAAGCTCGCTCATGGCTTGGCGCGTTTCCTCCGTGGCAGACGCAATATGCGGCGTCAAAATCACATTGTCAAGTTCTGCAAGACCCGGCGCAAGCGCGGGCTCATGCTCATAGACATCCAATGCCGCGCCTTTAATCGTATTGCTTTTCAATGCGCCAACCAGTGCTTGCTCATCCACCACCGGGCCGCGCGAGGTATTGATGAGGTATGCGGATTTTTTCATCAGCGCAAGTCGCCGCTCATCCACCAGATGATGCGTACTTGCCATCAGCGGCACATGGATGGAAATAAAATCCGCCTCGCGAAATATCTCGTCCGGATCCTGCCGGTACTCCGCGCCGAATTCTTTTTCAAAATCCGCATTGCGCTGAATATCGTAATACAAAATACGCATATCAAATCCCCGCGCCGCGTGGTGCGCCACGCGCGATCCGATCCTGCCGAGTCCCATGATGCCAAGTGTCTTTTTTGAAACATCTGTGCCCAAAAGCAACATCGGCTCCCATCCGTGATACTTGCCCGCACGGGTAAATCTATCCCCCTCGGCAACCCGATGCGCAATCGCAAGCAGGAGCGCAAAAGTATGCTCCGCGACAGTATCCGTCAGCACCCCAGGAGTATTAGTAATCATAACTCCCCTTTCCTGTGCGGCCTTCAAATCCACATTATCAAACCCGACCGCATAGTTTGCAAAAATCTTGCACTGCTTTCCGACCGCGTCAAAAATCTCACCGTCTATCTTATCATTCAAATCGCATAACACCGCGTCGTACCGATCTTTTCCCAGTTCCGCAATCAATTCTGTTTTATTAAACGCATTGCCGACCACGACTTCATATCCCTTGCTTTTGAGCAGGTTGATACCGCGATCCGGAATTTCGTGCGTGATTAAGATTCTCATCTATCAAAATACCCCCAATACTCTAAAATAATGAGTCGGTCCCCAACCACAAGAATATTTCCCCAAATCAGGGTCACTGGAGTTTTCCAAATACATCCACAATACGAATTGTCCATTGCATTTTGCATCGGGTGCCCTGCCATTCATTCATTCCGCTCCATAAAAACGCGTGGGATGAAGAGGGTCTAACGGCACTGTGGGGATATACGGCGCGAGTTCATTTCTGAAAGCAGTCGGCCAGTTTACGCCTCCCTCGGTATTGCTATGCGTACTATCCGCGGCAGTCGTCACTGAAGGAGGAAATGTTCCGTTCGTGTCATAATAGAGTTGAATCGCCAATTCCAACTGCCGCAGATCCGCTTTTCTGCGCGTATCGCGCGCTTTTGCGCGCGCGGAGTTCACGCTCGTCAGGACTATGCTGGAAAGCAAGCCAATGATAGAAATAACTACCAATAATTCAATAAGAGTAAATCCTTTTGATTTTTTTGATGTCCGGTAAAATTGCATAGATTCTTGAATAAAAATATCCTGTGATCTTAACTCCTAACGGCTCGTATATGGTGTCCAATCAGGAGAGAACTTTCCGGATCCTCCGCTGAAAAATAAAACTAACGATACCACCATAATAACTGCTGAAACAACCAGCAAAACATAACTCGCCTGCCGCGCATCCCGTATCCTGCCGCCGGACAAGCGCATGACAAAAGCGATCATTTTACTATACTCGCGACCATACTCATCGGCTATCGGTGCTGGCTTCTGATCGCGAAACTTCTCAGGGTTCTGCTGTTTGGATTGTTCCAAAAGATCCATAAAATAAAGTATATCATATTATTATCCCCCCCAACGCGGGTTATCCACAGGTATCCGTATTTCCGCGTATTCCTGCGTTCTTTGCATTTACCATGCGACCACTTGGTAAATGCAATGAGGAATGAGTGAGGGCGGTTATTCGCTATATTTGATCAACGGCACCAAAGAGCGTCAGCTTTTGTTTGATCACTTCCTTCATTGCGACAATAGCTCCTGCGTCAAGTTTGTACATCGCGGCTTCGCCGGTGTCTTCGGCAAACGCGCGCTTCAACTCGCGTATATATGCCACGCGGATGTCCGTATTAATATGGATATTGGCAATGCCTGATGCAATCGCGGCGCGAATTTGCTCGTCCGGTATGCCGGAGCCCGCGTGGAGCACGAGCGCCACATCCGGCGGCACTGCGGCGCGGATCGCGCGTATCCGCTCAATATCCAGCGCGGGCTCATCCAGCGATATACCGTGGATATTGCCGACCGCAATCGCCAGCCGGTCAATGCCAGTACGCTCTACAAACTCTTTTGCCTGTTGCGGATCCGTATAATCCTCTTTTTTTACTTCAATTTTTTCCTGCTGGATCTTTGATTCCCCGCGCAGATAGCCCAATTCTCCCTCCACGGACATTCCAACATTCTTGAGAATGTTGGAATGTCGTGCTCGCACATATTCTACGATCTCTTTTGTCCCCGCGATATTTTCTTCAAACGGCAATGCGGACAAATCAATATGCACCGAGTCGTATCCGGCGTCAATCGCCTCTTTTGCCGCTTCCACGCTTTTGGTATGATCCGCATTGAGAAATATCGGTATAGTAAAATCTTTTCTAAATGCATCGCGGATCGCGACAGCTTCATGTAAACCAAAATGTTTCCGCTCTCCTTCTGAAGTACCAAGCATTGCGGGCGCGCGCGCCTCGGCGCACGCCTCCACAATCGCCCGCGCCTGATCCAGCTCGGAGAAATTGAAATGCCCGAGTGTCCAATGCTCGCGCGCCGCGCGCGATAGAAGTTCTTGAAGTGTGCTCATCATTCTTTCTGATAAATTTTATCATGATGGTCAAAATCAATAAAGCGCAACTCGTTGTTGTGAAATTCATATACCAAAACAAAAGAACCAATATGCACGCGCCGGCGATTTTTTAATATGTAGCGAAGCGGCTTGCCGATCTGCGGCTCGCGAATTACCTTTTCAATCTGTTTTTGTATTGCTGAAAACAAGCCACGATCTTTTTTCTTACATCGCCGCAGTGCTCGCTCCATCCGATCAGAATAGACAATCCTTTCAATCGTTGTCGGCGACTGCGCAGAGTCACTCATAAACTGCGGAGCCATGATTGCATATCGCGCAGGGATGAAAATACCCTTCCCTTGCCCGCATCCAAACCGCTGCTTATTCGCTCCCAACGCTTGAGTATGGCGGGGCGAATACTTTCTCCGTTGATTTCATTCCGCAACACCTCCTTTACGACCCGCATTTCCTCCTCAATTTTTGCCTGGCGGCGTAAAAGGTGATCATATTCTTTTTTAGGAATGGTCAATGTTTGCATACTCCTCATTATACTGCGATGAATACGGGCTGTCAACAAAAATAGGGCATTGACTTACGCCTCTATAATCGCCCGCGCCTGATCCAGCTCGGAGAAATTGAAATGCCCGGTTGCCCACTTCTCCTTTCCCGCACGCGCTAAAATTTCTTTCAACATAATCATTTATTTTTCAGATATTTTTCTTTGAGCAACAGAATGCGGCTGACGCTTTGGTTAATTTGGGATTCTGAAATATCTCCGCTCCGCACTGCGCTCATCAATGCCGCATATATTTTATTGTAGTCCGCAATCGCGCGGACTACAAGGACAATATCCGCGCCCGCTCTGACGCTTTGTACCGCCGCATCGGTAAGGGAAAATGATCGCGTGATTGCGCCCATGCCAAGATCATCGGTGATGATGATGCCGTTGAAACCGATATCTGATCGGAGGATTTGCATCGCGGCGGGAGAAAGCGATGAGGGATATGTGCTGTCGATTTCTGGGATTTTGATGTGTCCTACCATCACCATCGGTATGTTTACCTTGACTGCTTCGCGAAATGGCCGCAATGCGTCCCGCGTGCGGGATGCATTGCGGCTGACCGTCGGCAGATTTTTATGCGAATCCACTCTCGTGCCGCCGTGTCCGGGAAAATGCTTGGCAACCGCAATAATGCCGCCTTCTCCATATCCGCGGATCATTGCAGCACCGAGCGCCGCAACTTGTGTGGCGACGCCGCGGAATGCGCGGCTTGTGATAAAATCCTGCGCGGATGACGCGATGTCCAGCACCGGAGAAAAATTGATATTTATCCCAAGCGCCTTGAGTTCGCCGCCGCGCACGCGTGCGACCGCAGCCGCACGCGCAACATCCGCCATATCATTCTGCGCCGTCAATTCTTTGAGAAACCGAAACCGCGACACTGCTCCCCCCTCCTGATCCACGGCAATAAAAAGCGGCGGCGCATCCGGCAGGCGCGCCTTATCCTGCAAATCAAGAATTAATTCTGCCACTTGTGATTCTGTCCGTACATTCGATCCCAGCAAAATCACGCCGCCGATATAATGCGTACGGAGCCATGCAGTAGTTTCTGGAGTGAGTGATGTGCCGGGTATAGCGACCATCATCATAACGCCTATTTTTTCTTCCACCGACATAGCGGCTATCTTTTTCTCAATGATAATATTGTGCATTTCCTCGGCGGAACGCGCGGGAGCTTCTGCCACCGCGCGTGTCTTATCTTTCGCTCCACGCACTCTTTCATTCACGAAAAAAATCGCCGCTCCTGCGGCAATAAAAATAATCAAGAAAATCAATGCTCTATTTTGAACCATACGATTATGGCCTGACGGTAATAGAATAATCAAACTCCGTAGACCAATCGCGACAAACGCCACTGATGCCACCTTGCGGACAGGGCGGGTTCTGGGGGCCGCAACGGGCTTTAGGCAGATTGGTTTTATCCATCTGCTCTACGGCGCGAAATCCCACCACCGCAAACGAACTGCTCCACGGGCATCCATATGATGCACCCGACGGATAGTTGTAATACATATAGAAGAAATTGCCATCCGCAGGGCGCGGCGAGAAAAACATATTAATCGGCTCATTGCCCCGATTCAAAGGATCCACAGGAATTGACGGCATATAGGGCTGAAGCTGATTGAGCCAATTTGATGTATCTTTGTAGCTCACCTCCCACCCAGCCAAACTTCCGTTTGGACCGTATGTCACGGGAGGATAGGCCTGATGGTCTTCGTAATAAAGCGCGAGCGCATTTTGAATCTGACGCAAATCCGCGAGCCGCCGCGCGTCGCGCGCTTTACCCCGCGCCGAATTCACGCTCGTGAGTACAATGCTGGACAATAATCCGATAATGGAAATTACGACCAGCAGTTCAATGAGAGTGAATCCCGTAACAAATATTTTTTCGCGTCGTGCGGCCATATCAAAACGGCTGGATTTTTTTATATTCTTCCATTTGTTTGCGCGCTTCTTCCTCGCTGAACCGCGGCGGCGGCAGAAGATTGAAATCCCGCACAAAAAGAAAAAAGGCGGATAGCGCCGCAAGACCGGCCAGGACCAGCAGTGCCCAATTCGCCTGCTTGGCATTTTGTATTCTGCCTCCCGAGAGACGTATCATAAGCGCAGTCATACCGCTGTACTCGCGGCCGTATTCATCGGTCATGGGCACTGGCTTCTGCTCACGGAATACTTCAGGATTTTGCTGTTTATATTGTTCAAGAAGATCCATAGAGACTATTACAAAACTCTTTATATGCGACGCGCCGCATACTGAGGCGGCGCATTTTTCAGATATTCCTGCAATTGCGGCATAGTGAGCAGTCCGTGCCGCGCGCCGATACCCTGCACTACCGACATGGAATTGACGGGTCCCCATGCCAGCGCTTCTGGTATACTTTTCCCGAG
The DNA here is from genome assembly GCA_049274855.1 of Candidatus Sungiibacteriota bacterium. GTDB lineage: Bacteria > Patescibacteriota > Minisyncoccia > Sungbacterales > HO2-52-23 > 2-02-FULL-52-23. Next base: position 8,193 of record JBASTK010000074.1, read on the forward strand.
CGCCAGTGCCACCGTAAATGTGGAGGAAAACGCGTCTCCTGCACCGGTTCTTTGCAGAGGCGGCTTGGGATCCGGGTAGAGCGGCATCTGCCACGTGTCCGTGCCGTCGTATGCATACGCGCCATTAACGCCGTCCGTAATCGCCACTATTTTGGGACCCAAATCCGCAATCATAGCCATAAGCGTTTTTACATCCTCTTCCTTTATTTCTAAAATCCTTTGCGCTTCTTCTTTGTTGCAGAAAAACACATCAGTTCGTTTATAGATTCCCGCCAATTTTTCTTTCCCGAATTTCATTTGATAAGTACCCGGCTGAAATGCCAGTTTAACATTCGGATGCACTATGAGATATTTTTCAATCTCAGTATGAAAAGCAAGTCCATTTTCACCGACAGAAGACAGGTACATCCAGCGCGGCTCGCCGATATCAGGCAAAGCGTATACATACGGCTCATGCTTTACCAAAATTGTCCGGTCTGTATCATACCACAAGACATAATGATAATTGGTCTTCGCACCCGCATTGATTTTAATGAACTCCGTGCCGACTTTCTCCGCGGCAAATACATCCAAACATTCTTTTCCGAAATAGTCGTCACCAATGTTGGCAACCAAAGCACTTTTGAGTCCCAGACGCGTAGCAGACACGGCCGCATTAGCGCTATTGCCTACCCCGGGCACCACGAATACATCTTCATACGGAATCTTGTCGCCAAACCGCATACAAATCTCGCGAACATTATGATCTATATCAATATGCGCCGCGGGACTCTGCAGTTTAATAAAAGCATCAGTGACCGTATCCCCTATCGCGATAAGATCGTATTGCTCCATAATCTTTATCCGCCATTATTCCAGACTAAGTCTGGAATAATAGCTTATTTCCTTATTATAATCCGCTTAGCCGCGTCTTTAATATGCGATACCCCCATGCCGTAGTACTCAATCAACTCAACGGGCGTGCCTGATTGGCCGAATTGGTTTTGCACACCGACAAATTCCATGGGCACGGGATAATTTTTTACGAGTATCTCAGCCACTGCAGACCCCATACCGCCGACAATCTGATGTTCTTCCACGGTCACCACCGCGCGCGCATCACGGGCGGCTTTGATAATCACCTCCTCATCCATCGGC
>JBASTK010000075.1:0-7842 GCA_049274855.1 Candidatus Sungiibacteriota bacterium
GGATAGCGGTGACGCGACGATCATAATGCCCTTGCCGATTTTGAGCGCGGTCTCTACTCCATCGCGGATGCGGGATCGCTCTATGTCTTTGTCCGGCATAAATCGATCCACAACAACGGCGATATCATGCTTCTTTTTTTTATCTATCAACTGCCGCAATGCGTCTTCTATGAGGAGTACTGCGCCATCACATCGTACGCGCAAAAATCCGTTGCGTTTAATTTCTTCAAGAATGGTCTTATGCTCGCCTTTTTTGCCGCGGATAAGCGGCGCTAAAATGGCAATCTCGTTATTTTTCGGCAGTGCCGTGATTGCGCTGACGATCTGATCCGCGGTCTGCCTGCCTATGGGTTTGCCGCATTGCGGACAATGGGGGACTCCAATGCGCGCAAAAAGAATCCGCAGGTAGTCATATATCTCGGTGATGGTGCCGACTGTGGAGCGCGGGTTGCGCGCCACGGACTTTTGGTCAATAGAAATTGCCGGCGATAGCCCGTCTATGGATTCCACATCAGGTTTATCTTTCACACCCAAAAATTGCCGCGCATATGAAGAAAGCGACTCCACAAACCTGCGCTCCGCCTCGGCATAAATCGTATCAAACGCAAATGAGGATTTGCCGGAGCCAGAAAGACCGGTAATGACCACCAATTTGTTTTTGGGAATATCCGCATCCACGCCTTTGAGATTGTGCACCCGCGCCCCGCGGATGCGGATATACTCGTTGTTTTTATTTTGTATTGTTCGCGCCATTGGTGATGTATTATACACTGCTTGTCAATAAAAAGACAGAAGGCGCTATTGGTTTTTCCTACACCCCTTATTCGTACGAATAAGGGGTGTAGAGAATGTAGAGGAAATAGAAAAACCCGATGTCGTTGCCGACATCGGGTGACTATCTGTTTGAGGGTATGGAGCTAATGAACGAGATTCAATGATTCCATGAGGCCCTCTTTTTTAAAATATTCATGGACCGCAGTGATTATCCGAGCATAGTGTTCGGACTGCCCACTTAATGCAAGGCGCAATCTGCTGTTAACCTTGGTCCAAGTTAATATAACACTCCCCCTCTCGTTTAATAATGTATATCCGGCAGTTCCTGCCATGATGGCATTGGCAATCCTCTGGCAACCGACAGCCGTGAGTCGGCTAAATGGATCGCCAAACTGCGTTTTGACAGGATCTTCCATACGAGAAGAGGTCTCTGCCATCTTTTGCAAAATTTCAGCCAAATACTCAATAGTAATCGGTAACTGCATGACGACTCCTTTCGCGGAGGGAAAGTATCAAACTTTATGGTGATGTGCTATGATTATAAATAGCATGAGAGGATATTTATGTCAATGATTTTACACGAACGCGCGAGATCCGCTCCTCAAATTGCGGGAGTATATATTTTTTGGCGCGGTAAAACACCGATCTATATTGGCAAAGCCGGTAATCTCAAAAAACGGCTTGCTTCGTATTTTCGCGTCAATGCGGCGCCAAAAGTACGCGCATTGCGGGAAGAGGCGACAATGCTCGCATGGCAGGAAACCGCATCGGAAATTGAGGCGCTGATCCGCGAAGCGGAGCTCATAAAAAAACACCTGCCAAAATATAATGTGCTCTTGCGCGATGATAAAAGTTATTACTATGTTGCGATTACGCATGAACAATTTCCGCGAGTTTTTGTCGTACACAAAACCCGCCTTGCGGGAAAAGGATTTCGGCGCGCAGTAGGACCCTTTACCAGCGGCTCGGCGCTTTTTGGGACATTGAGGATTTTGCGTCGCATATTCCCCTATTGCACTTGTAAGCAGGTACATAAACGGCCATGCGTCAATGCCCAGATCGGCAGATGCCTCGGGTTTTGTTGCGATAAAACTCGCACGCACGACCAAACCCGTGAAGAACAGGGTGATTACCAGTCCAACATCAGAAATATCATTGCGGTATTAAGCGGCGGACGGAAGCGGATTTTGTCGCGTTTGAAACGCGAGATGCGTGATCACGCCAAAAAACACGCTTTTGAGGCCGCGAGCCAACTACGCGATCAAGCCGAGGCACTGGAAAATGTTTTTTCTCATCAATATACGCTGGAATCAAACATACAAAAACGAAGCAAACGAGATTGGCAGAAAATAGAAAAAGAGATACAAAAACTATTGCGTACTACAAAACGGATATCGCGCGTGGAGGGATATGATATTTCCAATATCTCCGGCACCGCGGCAAGCGGCTCTATGGTCGTATTTATAAATGGACTGCCGACAAAATCGCTGTACCGTAAATTCAAAATTAAAACCGTGCATCAAGCAAACGATATTGCCATGCATCAGGAAATGATGCGCCGCCGCCTTCTGCGCAAAAAATGGGATATGCCGGATATGGTTGTGATTGATGGCGGTTTGCCCCAGCTCAACGCGATACGCGCTGTCTTGCGCCCGGGCAATGAAAATATTTTATTGACAGCTCTCGCCAAACGCGAGGAAGAATTGTATATTGACCCCGTTAGAAGTAAGACGCCAAAGGCGTCTGCCGATGTGCCTTCGGCACATCGGACTTCTAACGGGGTTGAAGGGAAAGTACGGCGCGTGCGTCTTAATACGCTTTCTTCGGATGTTATGCTATTTTTCCAGCATGTGCGCGATGAGTCGCATCGTTTTGCCAAAAAATACCATCATAAGCTGCGCGAATTGGCATATCGTGAAGAATATAAAATCAAAAACTGAAAAGCGTTCAAACAAAAAGAAAAAACGCCGCTACCCGGTGAGCGGCAGAAGCGTTTTTATCATCGCAAAAATCAGGAGCCGCTAAAGCGGCTTTTGTTAAAACCCTTCGGAAGTGAGTAACTGGATGGTCTCTTTGGCGTGTTTGCTAACGCGCTTGGGGATTTCCACTTTGATCTCCACCAGCAGGTCTCCTCTGCCGTAGCCAGACGGATGCCACGCGCCGCGGCCGCGTACGCTTAGGATATCCCCGGGCTGAGTACCCTCGGGAATTTTAAGGCGAATTCCGCCGTCTAGTGTTTGTACATCCACCGTATCGCCAAGCACGGCCTGTGATATTTTGAGCGGCATCCGCATGATAATATCATCGCCCTGGCGGCGAAACAACGGATGCAGGAGCACATGGATTTCAATATAAAGGTCGCCCGCGGTGCGGCCGCTGGAAGTCGCATCTCCCTTGCCGGTGATTTTCAATACTTCTCCGTCGCGCATGCCGCGCGGGATGAATACTTCAAGATGCTCTTGTTTTTCATTTATTCCTTTGCCGCGGCATTCGTGACACATTTGCTCCGGCCGATTGCCTTCACCGCGGCATTCTGGGCATACGGAAACTTGCGTAAATGCCCCAAGAAATGTTTTTTGAGTTTTTTGGATATTGCCCTTACCCTGGCATATCTGACATGTCTTGATTTTAGTCCCCGATTCGCCGCCCGTTCCATTGCATATCGCGCACCGTGCCATACGCGCAAGTTCAATTCCTTTTTTCGCGCCCATAATGGATTCCTCAAAAGGAATCTCAATGCCTATCCGCAAATTACGGCCGCGCTCGGCGGCAGTATTCTTGCGCCGCCCCGCGCCTCCGCCTGATCCGCCAAGAAAATCTTCAAACACATCTGAGAAATCAAAATCGCTAAATCCCCGAGCATCACCCGCGCTACCGTCGCCAAAGTCCGCCCGAAATCCGCCCGGCCATTCAAATCCGCCATGATGGGCGCCTCCTCCCGCCTGATCACGCACCTCGCCAAATTGATCATATTGGGCGCGTTTCCGCTCATCGGACAATATCTGATACGCTTCACTTATTTCCTTAAAATGCTTTTCATCGCCGCCCTTGTCTGGGTGGAATTTATGCGCAAGACGGCGATATGCTTTTTTAACCTCATCTTTGGAGGCGTTGCGTGCGATATCGAGAACTTTGTAATAATCTTTTGCCATAGGTCAAGAATGTCAAATGCCAAAATTCAAATGTCAAATCAAATCCAAAATCCTAATGTCAAAAACGGCGCTTTTGGATTTTAATCTTTGTCATTCATTTGTCATTTGAAATTCGTCATTTGGATTTTAGAGTGTGAGCCGCTCCACTTCAATAGAACGCTTTTCACTTTTTATTATTGTAGCGGCGCGAAGCAAAACAATCAAGAGAGCAGTAAATCCTACGACGATAAAATAAAGCGGGAAGGCAAAGGTGCGTAAGGCAAGAAAAAACGCGAGCGCGGAGAGGAACGGCAGGAAACGAGCGTATGGCCCGAGCAGCTCCTCTACTTTCCCCGTGATAGTGCGATGCAGAACATCCGCAAGCCGCTCACCTCCTTTCATTTGTATGCCATAGCGTTTTGCCAATTCATTTCTCTGTTCGGCAATAAGCTGGGCAATTTCTTTTTGTGTTATGGCGCGCGATGAAATACCTTGCATTTTCAGCTGGCTCTCAAGATTTTGCGCAAGAAATTCATCTACGGTCATAAGCGAATTTGTTGGGGGAATGCCACGGAGATCCGACACGGCTCCGGAAAGCACCCGTAGTGACAGATCAACCGCTCCCCGGGGGATAATATTTTCGGCAGGACGCTCGCGTTCCGCAATTTGTTGATAGTAGAAAAGAGTGATCACGAGCGACAACGCGGTAAAATAAATCGGCAGACCCGCTTTGAGGGTTTTTGAAACGCTAAAACCGATAGAAAGCGCGTACTCACTGCGAATGCGCTGAGTGGCGAGCAGGATAATCAGCATCGCCGCGGCAATTGCGAGCGACACAGGCAAGGTTTGCGGCATCAAAAAAAATGTGGTTGCGGGTACTGCGGCAGTTACAATATACGCCGGCCGCGCCGACTCAACGAAGAGTGCGACAAGCGAAAACAAACAAGCGGCAAGCACAATCAATCCGGCTGGCGCGATAAATACTCCATAATTTTGAAAAGATCCTGCGGCAATCAAGAGTACGGCGCCGCGCCATACCCATAATGCGCTGATTCCCGCCGCTACCGCCGCCGCGGCAAGAAGAAATTGTTTTACCGAAGATCTCATTTTATTTCCATGCTTAAGCGAATCATCCGTATTTTTGCGCAAAAACACGAATGGGGAGCGACTTACCTCTTTGCCCATTGGGGCGCGCGCCGCGCTTTTTTGAGTCCGAACTTCTTCCGTTCTTTCATGCGCGGATCGCGTTTTAGGAATCCCGCGCGCTTCATTCGTTTGCGAAAATCAGGATTGAAAATAATAAGACAACGGGCAAGACCGTGGCGCACCGCTTCTGCCTGTGCATGGATGCCGCCGCCCTGCACCCGTACCGATATACGAAATCGCTCCCAGAGTTTCATTTTTTTGAGCGCATCTTCGGCGATTTTTTGCAGATCCTGCGTCGGGAAATAGTCGCCATATACTTTATCATTGACCATAAACGCGCCTGCCTTGGTAAAAAGCCGCACGCGGGCAATTGCGGTTTTGCGCCGTCCGACTGCTTCAAAATATCGGTCGCGGCCGGACGGATGCGGCGCCCATACGACTTCGGAACTCGCGGGCTCTTCCGCTGTCAGCGCTTCGTTGGGTGCGTCAACCGATAACGGCGGGTTTTGATCTTCTTTTTGCGCAGTGGCGTTCGGCAGAGGGAGAGGAGCTTTTTTCGGCGTAGATTTTTTTGTCCGTCCCGATTTTGAGGGAACAGATTTTACAATTCGTTTTTTTGGTGTTTCTGGCATAAGAAAAGCAATTAGACAACACTGCCCTTATACAACATAAGATTCTTCAACATACGCGGACGGAGACGATTTTTGGGGAGCATGCCCGCAACCGCGTGGCGTACCGCCACGCGCGAATCCCGCAAAAGCATCCGCTCCAATGACTCTTCTTTTAAGCCGCCGGGGTATCCCGAATGATGGCGGTATAATTTTTGCAGGGGTTTACTACCGGTGACACTAATACGATCTGTATTATATACAATCACCTTATTTTTACTCAACTGCGCAGGATCAAAATCAGGAGTTGTTTTTCCCTGCAGAGTCATCGCAATTTCTCCTGCCAAGCGGCCGAGGATTTTACCGGATGCGTCAATGTTTTGATTTATAATAATACTCATACAAATTCAATAATCGCCATCCGTGCGCTGTCGCTCTTACGCACCCCGGTCTTGATAATACGAGTATAGCCGCCCTTGCGATCGTGCAGGGTATCTGCCCGCGCAATGATCTTCTGCGCGATTATAGGTGAAAACGATGCGATAAGAATACGGCGGCTGGCAAGCGCGGGATTTTTCCCGCGGGTGATATATTTTTCTACCAATGGCCGCAGTTCTTTTGCTTTTGCCTCCGTCGTGCGGATGCGGCCCTCCATAAAAAAAGAACGCGCAAGGCCTTTCATCAGCGCCTTCCTTTGTCCCTGTTCTCGTCCAAATTTTCTGCCTTTTTTTAAATGCCGCATACATAAAGCTTGTAGGAATTAGCTGGTAGCTGGTAGAGAAAAATATAATCGTCTACAAGCTACAAGCTACAAGCTACCGTCTTTATGGTTTCAGCGTGATACCGAGATTTCCCAGCGCTTTTCTTATCTCTTGAATGCCTTTCTCTCCGATACCTCCTATCTCGCCGAGTGCGGACGCACGCTTGCGCGAGAGTCCCGCAACGGTCTTGATGCCTGCTTCGCGGAGCGCATTGAGCGTACGGCTGGAAAGTTTGATGTCATCAAGTTTCATTTTTGCCGCATCGCTTTGCGCGTCAGGGGTCTCGGATTCATCAAAAGAAGGTATCGCTTGTCCTTTTTTATTGGATACAACCAAGACGGGTTCACTAAATCCATCGCGCAATGCTGCAAATTGATCGGTTAATATTTCCGCGGCGGCCATAAACGCATTACGCGGAGAAATTGATCCGTCTGTCTCAATAATAAAACGAAGCAGGTGGTAGTCGGTGCGATCACCGACACGCATATTTCTTACTTCGTAATTGACATGACGTACTGGCGAGAACGCCGCATCAAGCGCGATGGTGCCGACCTCTACTTTGTCTTTACTGCGCGCCTCCACCGGTACATAGCCGCGCCCGGATTCTACCGTTCCCTCAATCGCAAGACGCGCTTTTTTTGCGGTCAAAGTTGCGATATGGAGAGCAGGAGTCATTAATTCAACTTGAGACGGCATGGTAAAGTCCTTCCCAGTAATTTCGCGCTCTCCCGTGATCGTAAGGGAGATAGTATGCGGACCGTCGTCATGCAGGAGAAAGCGGAGTTGTTTAATATTGAGAGTCAAATCAACAATATCCTCCACGACGCCCTCCAATGTGGTAAATTCATGTCCCGCCGCCTCAATTTTAATAGAGGTAATGGCAGCACCCTTCAAAGAAGAGAGCATGACGCGGCGCATACTATTACCAATTGTGTGACCATATCCGGGATAAAGACCCGCGACCTCAATCACCGCGCGATTGCCCTGTTCTTCTACTATTTCTGGTTTTAACGGAAGAGAAATCATATATCTCGATGCCGACATTGCCCGATGTTGAATGCATGGAACCCTTGGGACAATGTCCCGCAGGTATCCTGCGCTCAATGAGACGCAACTTCGGCAGCGGTTATGCGGTTACCTTGAATAAAACTCTTTTACTTTTATAATATCAAATGCGGTGCTTGATAAATCTCGTTCAGGGATACCCGTAATCGTCCCTGTTCTGCGTCCCGCATCAAGCGCAAGCCATGGCGGCGTTTTTACTCCGGCAAGTATTTCACCAAGCGCGGCAAATCCCATTGTGCGTCCGGCACGAGGGGTAAAACCGACGACATCGCCTTTCTTTGTCTGGTATGACGGTGTACGCACAGTGCGGCTATTGACCATAATATGACCATGGCTTATTGCTTGGCGAGATGATCT